>JAPLUP010000412.1 GCA_026397575.1 Candidatus Zixiibacteriota bacterium | reverse complement strand
CCACAGTCGGTGTTCTCGTGGTATCATCTCCTCTAACGGCGGTAGGAAAATCAACCGTTGCTGTCTGTTATCTCTCTTTGTCTGCATCACCTAATACAATCTGTCCCATGCCACTTCCAAAAGGACTTTTTCAACAGTCCCTTTCGCTGGAATGACACACCCCTTAATCCCCTCTCAAGAGGGAAATGGGATGGCAACAGGTACGGGCGAACGAAGTGTCCCCATAGGGAAAACACGTGCGACAACGACAGGATCAAGTCATCCGTCAAAATCGCCAAAGAGCCGGAACGGGTTGCGGGGAAAAGGGGACGCTCCTCCATAAAGTCATCGACATCGCAAACGTCCGCTACTGTAGCGAGGTCGATCGGACTCGCGATTGGCACGGTACGCTCTATTACTGGGTTCCGGGTGACGGTGTTAACTGTTCTTCGGTAGAGATCGTCATGACAGGTTTGACCCAAATCGAAGACGATCGCAACCTAAGACATGCGAGACCCATCAAAAGTAGATGGGGCACCATTGCTTTGATGTGGCAGACAACACACAGCAAGCTGTGGGGTACCCTGTCATGTGCGCGCAGGGGCGAGGTTTCCTCGCCCGAAGGTTGCGCGTACACCATTACCGTGGGCGCGGAGACCGCGCCCTTACGGGAACAAACCCGCACATCAAAGCGTGTCAGCCGGACGGCATGTATCTGACATCGCGAGCCACTTGGTATACAGCGACAGACTCACTCACCACGGTGAAGTACGAATATGCCTTGGGTCGTGACGGTTATTGTTCGGCATCATTAGCTTAGTCGTAGCCGTCCAACCGCAAGGGATTCCTGGTCGAGTAGGAGGTAGATTCACAAACCATCACGGTTTGCTCTGCCGCTAATCACCCGACCCACAGAGCACTCCGGGGTGACCTTCGGTGCCGCAACCAGCGTTCTACTAACTGGGGTGGTGGAGATTTATCTACAATGCCACTACAAAAAGTCGTTGGCCGTCGGGTCACACGCTCCGTTAAGTGACTGGTATTGCTGAGTCATTTGTGAAAAGCGGAGCGCAAGACCCGACGGAACGGAAAAGGCGAAACGCGAGGAGTCAATCGGAGCTCGGCGCGATCAGTGACTTCCTTCTTTCCTCCGTATCATTCCTACGATTCTGGAGCTCCTTCACAAAGGTCGCAAGATTCTCGATGTCTTGCAGAAACTGATCGGGCTTGGGATATGGTGCGCCGGTAGCAGCGGCTTCGTCGTGACCGGCCAACCATCGGGATGCGTTCTCCACACCAATGTATATGCGTTTGTAGTCTTCATCTCTCACCTCAACGTACCGAAGGTTCTGCGTATGAATGGCATTGCGGTATCGCTGTACTGTATCCGCGAACAGCAGGATCTCGATCGTTCTTTCCCAAGCCTCCCGGAGATATCCGTAACCAAGTTGAAGCAGTTTCTTGTAGTTCGGATCATTCGCTGCAAAACACTCGCTGGCTCTCGTACGCATTACTCTGAGGATCTCTATCCGCTTCTTTGGGGGCAACGTCTCCCAAGGATGCTCGGGATCGATTATTCCGCATTGGGGTCCCTGACGCCGTATACTCTGACGGATGAATGGAACGTTACACCTACCTGCGTAATGCTCCAGTGACAACAGAAGAACAATGTCATGTGTGAAAACGATGACCTGACGATGGCGAGATTCTTGAATCAGGCGCTCGGCGATCTTCTCGCGCCACGTGTGATCCAAAGAGCAGACTGGGTCATCGAAAACGATACCATTGTTAGAAGACGTAGTCTGAAGTTCCGCAAGAAAACCGGCAACTGCAACTGCACGCGTTTCGCCATCGCTCAATATGTCGCCGACGGCAATGTTAGTTTTCTGGGCGTTGACCAGCCTTAGCTGATGCAAGGTTGTTCCGATAGCGCCACGTTTGTCGTATTTGAAAGCGAGGTAATCCAGGCCGAGAGCCTTTAGCTCGTCTCGAAGATGAGTCCGCAACTCCTCAGTTACGGCTTTATCCATCAATTCTGACTGCTTACGGGTAATTCCTGTCGTAAGAGCATCGTCAAAGACCATCTTGAGCCGGTGGGTATTTTTCAATTGCCCCAGAAAGCCCATAACATCTTCCTTGTTTTCACAGAGAATTTTCCTCTGGGAGAGACTGGTGAGCTCCTCCTTGAGTCTTGCTTTCTCTTCGGGCGTTGCCAACGCGTCATACTCCTTAGCCTTACTTGCCAACGATCTTGACTCACGGGACAGCTCGCGGTAGCAGACAGTTTTCGCAGGCGAAATCATGTCCCACACGCCTGTTTCACAAGCCATCCGGATACTCTCAGCTCTTCTCTTTAGCGAGTCGACTGCTTCCACGATACCTGCGGCGGCCACGGGTGAGCTCTCTCCTATCTCCTCAAGGAGATTCTCATCGAGATAGTCTTGCTTAGCGTCAGCAACGAACATCTTGTCGATTGCAGCGTTGAATAGCTCTCTGGCATGAGAGGCTTTGAAGGCCAAGTCTTGGGTCACAAACTCTCTGAACCGCTCAAAACGATCCTTGGCGTCGGCTCCTATAACATGTTGGCATAGGACGCACCTGCTGCCCTCGTCCAAATTCGGGAAATTCCTGCCCGGATAAGCTATCTGTTCCGAATATTGTTTCGCCGCTTCAAACATAGACCGCCATACGGCGTTACCCACTCCGGGGAGTGGTTCTCTGTCGAACGTCATCTTCGAGAATTCATCGGAGGTCCTTTTCATGCTTTCAGCCTCCAGCCAGAGAACGC
>JAPLUP010000712.1 GCA_026397575.1 Candidatus Zixiibacteriota bacterium | reverse complement strand
CTCTTAGCGCGATTATGTGAACCTTTTCACATAGACAGTCAAAAAAACCGGCAACTGGTCACGAAATGAGCAATAGCTAACTACGCGAGACGTGTTTGCTGTCGTTGTCATGTGATTTTATTCACAAATCTATGATCAATTTGGTTCTCTTATGTCGTTAGCAATCGTTAACTAACAATGAATTATGATCAGTATTTACGCATCAATGCGAGTAACAAATTGTTGAACTCAGCGTTTGTTAACATGCGCCAACATACATCTCAGATAGGGAGCTGGCAAGAGAAAATGCAATCTTATTGCATCTTTTTTTGGAAAAGGAGTATGAATCGCCATCTCGAAAATGCCCTACTTCCGACGGGATTACTGTGGTTCTGGTGGTCTAAGTGATAGTTGCCCAATAGGTTGATGACAACTGCGCTCCGACAATACGGCTAAGTCATTCTCTGCGAGGAGTTAAAGGAAGCGGATCGCGTGGGAGACTGAGAAGTAGGCGCGGATGAACTATTCTTGTTGAGAGAATGCCGGTGAGGGGAAAGCGCGCCGCATATTGTGGCAACCGATGCAGAGGCCGTCCTCAATGGAGGTAACCAGCAGGCGCTTGTTGTCGGAAGTTAGCGAGTGGCAGCTTATGCAGGTAATATTGCCGTCGATGCTGCGAATCGATGGGTCGATCTGGTCCTGTAAGTTAAGGCTGGAGCCGGCGCGCCGGTAGCCGGGAGTGAGTCTGACGTCGTACGGATGGCTGGCGGACATGTGGAGCAGTGGCGGCGCGAAGCCCGATGATACCGCTAACGTTGCCGACGAAACATCGTGGCAGGCAAGACAAAAACCGCTCGGGTTCCCGGAGTATGATTCGGCAAGCTCGCCATGAAGCAATCGCGCCGCCTCGCGGTGTCCGGGGCTGACTTCCGGCATGTCAACTGACTTATGGCAGTCTGCGCAGAGTTGAGACTCGCTGCGGGCCAAGGCAATAGTTGTGGTGTCGCCATTGATGGTCAGACGTCTTGGCTGATGAAAGCTGTGGCAGTGAGTACAGTCGTCGCCAAGTTCATGAAACATTGACAGAGCACTGTCGGTTTTCATCGAGGCGGAATGACATTCCAGGCATTGCGCGGTTGCACGCGGTCGTTGGGCATTGCTGGAGTCACCAGCGACAGTGCTCTTGAAACCGTGGCAGTTGCGGCAGGCAACCGACAAGTGCGGATGGTTTAGGTTGTTGAGGGCGATACTGTTGCCCAGACCGGCGCCAAGGAGCAGCAGCCCCGCCAACATGGCGACAACTATTAGATAAAGAACGGCCTTGTTCTGCACACTGGACTATATCGTCAGGGATAGAATCGGCGATAGGCGTGCGACGTGTATGACATTTGAGCGCACTGGAAATAGAGACAGAATCGTCATCGCGACATGGGCTAAGGACAAACAGGGCAATGCCCTGCAATCGAACCGAGCCTCGGACGAGGCATTTGGCATTTAGGAAAGGGGCGAACACACTTGCAGGAACGCGGAGAGCTTTTCGGCGCTTTCGTGGGCTCTGGTGACGCAATCGTTCAGGCCGATGCCGGAGTAGGCGTTGCTCGCCAAGTAGATACCGGGGAGCGTGGCGAGGCGCTGGTCGATCTGCTTGAGGCGGTCAGAGTGTCCCAAGGTGAACTGCGGGATACCCTTTTCGTAGCGAAAGATTCGCACGAAGGATGGTCTGGTTTGTAGACCGAGGATTGCCGTAAGCTCGCCGTGTACCAATGAAATTAGTTCGTCATCGGTAAGTTGCACGGCGGCGGGATCAGTGTAGCCGCCTGCCATCGAGCGCAACAGTACCTGTCCGGCGGGAGCTTGATCCTGAAAGATCGATGAGGTCCAAATCGAGCCGAGGATGCGTTTGCCCTCGTTGCGTGGAACCAGAAAACCAAAACCGTCAAGTTCCTGAGCGCGTCTGTCGCCGCTGTAGCCGAAACAGCAAACGGCAAGAGAGGCATAAGGAATTTGATTGAGAACATCGGAGAGTTGCCGGTCGGCATCGCGCAGAATCTGCGCAGCAGCGAAGGCAGGAGTTGCCAAGACAACAGCAGAGAAGGTTTCCGAGGGTTTGCCGGAAAATTCGACACGATAGCCCTGCGGCGTCTTGATGATCCGTTCGACCGGTGAGCCTTTCTGAATCTGATCGCAATAGAGTTCGTGGAAGCGTTCGATAATCGTGTAGAGTCCGTTGTCAAATGAGGTCAAGCGTCCGGAAGGTCCGGCGGG
Source organism: Candidatus Zixiibacteriota bacterium (assembly GCA_026397575.1). GTDB lineage: Bacteria > Zixibacteria > MSB-5A5 > CAIYYT01 > CAIYYT01 > CAIYYT01. The sequence continues at coordinate 1,714 of JAPLUP010000712.1, read as the reverse complement.
ACCGGCGTTTTTGCCTGATTTTTTCCTGGCTAACATCGCCTTGAAAAGCGAACCGTAGTTGCGCTCCATCTCTTCCATGACCGGGAAGCATGATCGCAGCGAGACAGCTTTGGCATCACCGCCAAAAATGCCGGATACCATCGGGTCGATCATGGCTTCAGCAGCTTCGCGACCGATACGGCGTGCGGCGAAATCGAAAACTGATTCATCAGTATCATCACGTTTCGGCTTGATAAGCGGTTCAATGGTCACTCGCAGTCGTCCACGCAATGACAATAACGAAGAAGTCATAAACTTGACTGGTGAAGCACTGATAGCATGCAACCGTCCGGGACGGTAGATGAATCGGTTATCGGCCTGCGGATTGGCGGGTCGAAGTTTGTCCTGGAGGCCGAGTTCTTCGACCAACTGCAATGTCAGCGGCACGCGATCGAGGAAGCCATTAGGCCCCCAGTCACAGACATAGCCATCGAAACGATCGGAACCGATAGTGCCACCGAGGCGGGAATCGGCTTCGAAGAGACAAATGCTGACGTCATCCGATAGCCTGCGCTTCAGGAAGTGCAGGGTGGAGAGACCGGATATCCCACCACCGATGATTGCAACACGCGGCTTTTCAGTCGGCGTCGTCATGACTTGGCCTTTTCACGCACCAAGCCGGCCATAAACTTGACAAAATCGGGTTCACCGTTAAACATGGCGGTGCGAATCAAAGGTTGCATGCCGAGCCGGCGGCAACGCTCTTGCATGACGATGTCGATGTCATAGAGGGTCTCGATGTTGTCGGAGACGAAGCTGATCGGGACGATGACTAATTGCCTGACGCCGTCGCCCGCAAGTTTATCGATGGTTGCCAATGTGTCGGGGCCGACCCATTTGACCGGACCGGTGGCAGACTGAAATGAAAGCAGATAGTCATGATCGCGGCCCGCAAGTTGGCAGGTATGCGCGATTTGATCGACATAGGGATCACCACTCCGGTTGATGCTTTCGGGAATCGAATGCGCGGAAAACAGGAGTTGTGTTTTCGCAGCAGGATCGGCCTGCGCCAGCGCCTGCTCAATGCGTGTACGCAACAGAGCGATGTACCCACCGCAGTCATGCCAATGCTCCACGACGTTAACGGATATTGCACCGGGATGCGCGCCGAGAAAATCGGCGATTACACCCAGGGCGGTGCCGGTGGTCGCCAGACAGTAGTGCGGATACATCGGAATCACGATTAGATGCTTGCAACCATCGTTGATGGCCTGTCGCAACTGTGCGTCAATAAATGGTTCGATGTAGCGCATGCCGACATAGGTGCGCAGATTGGGAAACTCGCCTTTCAGCGACTCACGTATGCCCTCGGCAAGCTTGCGGTCGTAACGCAATAGGGGTGAACCTCCGCCGATAAGTCTGTAACGCGCAGCAACTCTCGGCGTACGCAACGTCGAAATCAGGCGGGCGAAAGGTTTCTGCAAGAGAAATGACAAAGGGAGCTTGATAATGGCGCGGTCGGAGAAGATGCTGCGCAAGTATGGCTTGATCTGATCTGTTGTCTCCGGGCCCCCCATGTTGACGAAGAGAACACCCCAAATGTCGCATACGGGATCAAAGCCGGATTTAGAGCCGGTGACCGATTTTATTCTCTCGATGGCCGTAATCATTCGGTCGGTATCAGATGGTGCGCGAAAAGGTCTGGTGTTGGGGACGGTCGGCGCGATGGAGATAG
>JAPLUP010000710.1 GCA_026397575.1 Candidatus Zixiibacteriota bacterium | reverse complement strand
TGGGTTTGGAGGATGCGCCGCCACTTTGGAGCGCCGCGTTGCGGTTCATACTCGCGGCAGCCTTATTGTACGCAATCAACTATATCGCCAAACAGCGGTATCCAATCGGCTGGCGCAGCAAATGGCGGGCGGCCTGGCCGGGGATCTTCACCTTTTTTGGGTCGTACGCGCTGACCTACATGGGCGAAAACCATATCAGCTCCGCGCTTGCGGCGATACTGTTTGCCGTATTTCCCTTCTTTATTATGGCACTGATGCCACTGATGGTCAAGACGGAGCGGGTCGGCATACGGTCGCTGATCGGCGCCGTGGTCGGATTTGCCGGTGTAGTCGTGATCTTTGCTGAACCGGTGCAGATCGGTAGCAATGCCTTGATCGGTATGATCTTCCTAATCCTGTCGCCGATTTGCGGGGCGATTGGATCGGTGTCGGTCAAAGCTTATCTGCACGATGAACCGGTGTTTCCGATGATCACGCTGCAGATGACCGTTGGCGCCATCCTGCTGACTCTGGCGGCATTTGTCTTCGAGCCGTTTAGTGATTTCAAGTTCACGACGACTTCCTTAGGTGCGATCGTGTTTCTGGCGATTTTCGGATCAATCATTACTTTCGGGGGCTATTACTGGTTGTTTAAGCGAGTGCGGCTGGTTACGATGGCGATGATCGCGCTGATTACACCGGTGGTGGCGATGTTTGCGGGGTACATTTTCCTCAAAGAGGAGCTTACTGTTGGCAACTATATCGGAGCGGCATTGGTGTTGATGGGAGTGGCGATTGTGAATATCAAGCAGACGCGTAAGACAGATGTCACGTAGACAGCGATTCCGTAAGGAAGAGCGAAAATATACCGCAGCTTCATTACCCTCTCCCCTTGCCCCTCTCTCTTCAAGGGAGTTCTGTAGGTCAAGCCCTCTCGGGGCTTGACCCCTTTCTTCACATACATTTGTCAGACCTCAAGAAGGCCTGATCTGCGAGACTACAATGCTTGCCTCATAGACCGTTCGGGCTGAGCTTGTCGAAGCCTAATCATTTGATGAAGAAAGAAACCGTTCACCCTTCGACACGCTCAGGGCGAACGGTGTTCCCGTGGTTAGTCGAGTAGGTCAAGCCCTCTCGGGGCTTGACACAATTTGTCAGGCCGCAAGACAGCCTGACCTACAGTGCTGAGCCGTCCCATGATCTGTCCTCAGATCCGTTGGTTGCAGAACCGGCAGACAAGCGCTTCTCTCTTGATAATTTCTGCGCAATAGGGGCAACGTTTTTCATCGGCACGTAATCGCGGCACGTGCGGTTTCTGGTGACGCTTGAGTGCTTCTACCGCCTTGTGCGCCAGTGTACTTGCGGCGGAACCGGTGAATTCGAATATCGTATTGTGACGCACCGCGAAGTTGTCGTCCCAGTCGATCACCAGACAGTATTCTTTCTTGAGATCATTCGCCGATTTGTCAAGACCGAAGGCGGTGAAGGTCAGGTCCTTTGTGGCAGTCAGTCGCGACAATGTCTGCGCCTTTTCCTCGTAGAATACGTCGATGATGCCGTTACGCGGGATACGCCCAAGCTCCTTGTCATGATCTGCGACAAAGACGTAAGAGGCCTCTATGACCGAGCACTCGACGAGATTCTCGCGATCTTTGGCACCGGCAAAACCCGCGAGATAAGTGCCGACCGGGAACTTCTCAAGAATCCCTTCGGCTTCGTCCTTCTGCTTTCCGGCGAAATAGAGCGCCACAATGACTATGACGGCGATTAGTGCTATCAGCAGAATCGGGACGGGATTCATTGGGTGCGCTCCTTGGGCAGAAAGTTTGTCAACATAGATTCAGCGACGATAATAGAGGTGATCTCGGAAGGTGTCAATGTAAAACTTGCTTGTGGGCAATTCACTTGACGAGTGGTTACGGCGTATGTCGACCGGGTCGCCTCATCGGTAAGCGCCGACTTGCTCAGCACTCGCTACCGCAACATCCGATTAGTGATCTATCGCGCTTTGAAACGCCGCAGTTTGTCTATCAATACGTCGACTTCGTCCAATGTGTTGTAAAAATTGATCGACACGCGCACACCCCCTTCGCGGTAGACGAGATGGAAGTTTTCTTCCAGCAAATACTTCAGCAACTTGTCGCCTGCGGGAGAGCCGATGGAGATAATTGACGAACGGTGTTTGGGTTCCAGCGAACTCCTGACAGAGTAGAAGTCATCGCTCTTCACGAATTCAAGCAGCCGGTCGATCAGAGTCTGGTTGTGCTCGAAGATATTGTCGACGCCAATGTTGTTGATGTACGTCAGCGCCGCTGCCATTCCCCATAGTTGCGCGTAGGGATAAGTACCGAGGTTGAAACGACGGGCATCATCGAATGGATGTTTTTCAAAGTGACGAAGGTCGGTGAATTTCATCTGCCAATCTACCCCGAGCCAGCCGGTCGAAAGTGATTTCAGCGGCCGCTTGGCGTTGTTCGAGAGGAAGAAAAAGCCGGACCCTAAAGGTGACAGCAGCCATTTCTGGGCGCCGCAGGCGAGCAGGTCGATGTGGCAATTATGCACGTTCAATGGACAATGCCCGAGCCCTTGAATGGCGTCGACGACGAAATAGATATCGTGTTCCTTGCAGAACCTGCCAATCGTTTGCAGATCGTTGCGGAAGCCGTTGAAGTATTGCACGTAGCTGATCGCCAGAACTCTGGTGCGCGTTGTTACCAGCTTGCGGGCTTCATCAAATGAGAAGTTGTTGTTGATCGATGGAGCATACTTGAGAACTATCCCGTCCTGTTCGAGCGCTTTGAATGGATACGGCACCGAAGGAAAATCATTGTCGGCGAGGATGACTTCGTCTCCGGCCTGCAACCCCAGTCCGGTCGCGGCCAGATTAATGCCGTGGGACGTGTTGAAAGCGTACCCAATCTCACTGACATCGGCGCCAATCATGAACGCCGCCTGCTCGCGAATCTGCTGCAGGTAGTCCATCGACTCGTCGTCAGGCTGATATAGGCTGTAGATGTGCTCCCAGTAAGCGTCAATCCTCTCTTTGACCGGCCGTAGCATTGGCGCCCAGGAAGCGTTGTTGAAGAATATCTTCTTATCAAGACCGATAAAGTCCTCACGCACGCGTTTGTCGATCATGGTAATACTTTCTAATAGTGATAAATGTAGGTAATCGACCCGATGACCAATAACAGGGTCAACAGGTTCCAGAAGAGGTCAAAGGTAGTAATCACACTCGGCAACTTGTATTGGTTCTGACTGCGAATATGCGTTGGCAGCACACCGACGCCAAATATGAACAGCGCAATGAAGAAGCCGCTGCGGTAGCTGGTGAATGGCAGAACCGGATAGAGCGCTGCATAGACGATGCATGGTAGCATCACGATGAATACGAAATTGACCAGAAACGGCGACATGAATTGAGGGTTGAGCGAACCATCAGAAGCAAACCGTCGTGACAATACTTTCTGTATTAGGAAGCGAACGATTTCGAGGACTAACAGCGTTGCCGCTGCCGATAGTATGGTAAGCACTAACCGGGTTCCGGTCATCTATAGCCAGCCCATGTTGTAGTACCACCGATAGGTTTCCCCGATGGCTTCCGAAAGTGTGCAGGTCGGCTCATAGTTGAGCAAAGCGCGCGCCTTGGCGGAGGAACAAACCCAATAGCGATATGATAGTTCGCGAGTCTTGTCTCTACTCAGCGGGAAGCTTTCAATTGATCCGAGCAACGCAGCCACTAGCTTCATGATCGACAGCGGCAATCGCAGCGGTCGAATGTCAACGTTGATTGTCTCCGCAATCAGGCGTTGTACTTCCCATTGCGAGATGTCATCAACGGAGTTGATGTAGAAAGTCTCCCCGATGGCTCTGTCATTGAACGCGGCGCGACTGATACCATCGACCAAGTCCGCAATATAGACGAGACTGACAAAACCCTCCTTGCCACCGAACTTGAGCAGCCAGCCAAGCTTGACATTCTTGAAGAAAACGAAAACATCCGTATCACGCGGGCCGAACACTGCCGGTGGCCGGATGATCGTGAACGGCAGTCTGTCTTTCTGTGTGAGCACCGCCTGTTCTCCGGCAAGTTTGCTCGTGCCGTAGTCGGACACAGGCACGGCAACGTCGGACTCGGTCTTGAGTTTGTGTTGTACACATGGACCTGCCGCAGACTGACTGGAAATGAGCACGAATCTTTTCAAGTTGGTTGCGTGTCTAACAGCCACGTCGACGAGATTGGCTGTGCCATCGCGGTTGACAGCCATAAATCGGTCAAGCGATTTCGCTTTGATCAGACCGGCGGAATGGAAGATGTAGTCGATGCGCGGAAGGATCGGTTCGAGGGATTTGAGGTCATCAAGACTGCCGATTATCGGCGTATACTTGAGTTCCGAAATGAGATCGAGCCGGGAGGTCTCGCGTAACAAGAAATAGAGATCGCATCCAATTTTGCCCAGATGTTCAGCGAGATGACTACCAACAAACCCGGAAGCGCCGGTGATCAAAACCTGCGGTCTACCTGTGAAATGCGGGATAAAATGACTTGACATCGTATAGCCCGTTAATTATAATTGCTGCCCTGTGATTGAAAACATTCAGACAATGTACCCAGTCGGAGATTGAAAGCAAGTCAATTATGGATCTGTTCGATAAGTGCAAGAGTTTTACGCGCTCGCTCGAAGTAAAGGAAGCCGGCTTCTACCCCTACTTTCGTCCCATCTCGTCCGCGGCGGATACGGTAGTCACGATCCATGGTCGGGAGATGATCATGATCGGCTCGAACAA
>JAPLUP010000148.1 GCA_026397575.1 Candidatus Zixiibacteriota bacterium | reverse complement strand
AATTGCCGTCTGCCGAGTTGAGTCAAACTCCTCACGCAACTCTTGCATCTCGGAGACTTCAAATACATCGACAACATCGTAAGTGACGTGCTCAAAGCCGACTTGCCAGAAAAGATTGACGATGTCTTCCGCGCCTTCGTCGTGTCCAGAGCAGGTGACAAAAGCCTCGAAAAGTGACACCGCTTCTTCTTCGGTGATACCGGATTCAATCTCAAGATAGCGAACACCATCACGATGCAATAGGCCGGCAATGTTCTCTGACGCTATCGACCCTTTGAAGATCGCTTCATCCTCCACGAGTAAAGTGTCGTGCGTGACTTTCACGGCGAGGACTTCGGCGCCTTCGAAGAAATTTCTCAGCTTCTGAAAAAACAAGGTCTTGAACTGGGTCGGAATCGGGTGTTGAGATGGATACTGTCGCGAAGCCCTGACGCCTTTGCTTAGACTCAAGAAAAGATCACGCAAAGCGGCGATTTCGCCCTGACTGTAGCCAAGGTCTTTATATAATGGACTTACTCTTTGTGTCATCATCTGCCAGTGTTATTCTGTTGATCGGCAATTAGATAGGCATCCTTTAGGCGCGCCCGAGGAAGTAGTTGGAATTAGGCAGAGAGAGGAAAAAAGCCGGGGCTAATGGGATCGAGGTGTCTTTTGCCGTTGAAGGATTGCGCTCAGCTTGCCGTTTGCTTCAGCGAGCAACTGTTTCGCTTTGAAATAGTCGACTGCAGTTAGCTGCATGATAATCGCCGTTTTAACCTCACCATGAGACTGTTTCAGCAGCCTGTTCGCCTGCTGATACGACACACCGATGGTCTCAACGAGAATTCCCTTGGATCGTTCCGTCAGCTTTTTCGAGGTAGCCCGCAGGTCGACCATCAGATTGCCGTAGCATTTGCCAATCTGCACCATCGACGTTGTCGAGAGCATATTGAGAATCATTTTGCAGGCGGTTCCGGCCTTCATGCGTGTCGATCCGGTCAACACCTCCGGACCGAGTATGGGATTGATTACGAGATCAATATAAGCGGGAATTCTCGGTAGCTCGTTGCATGCCAAAAATACTGTCGCGGCGCTGCTCCGCTTGGCGCGTCTGAGCACTGCCAACGGATAGGGTGTCCTGCCTGAAGCAGCAATTCCGACCACTGTATCTGTCTGCCGCGGCTTCAGTTTCTCGATATCCCGCACTGCTGCCGACACGTCATCCTCGACGCCTTCACGCGATCGCACAAGCGTACGCCGCCCGCCGGCGATAATACCGCAGACCATGCCTTCAGGCACACCGAATGTGGGGGGACACTCGGAGGCATCGAGCACGCCAAGACGGCCGGACGTACCGGCGCCGGCGTATATCAGTCGTCCCCCGGCGCGAAATGAACTGGTGATCATTTCCACTGCCGCCGCGATTTGTGGCAGCACCTTTGCCACCGCGGCGGGCACGCGATTGTCCTCGCTGTTGATCAATCTGAGAATCGCGGGGACTTTGAGCCGGTCGAGATTGACCGATCGCCGGTTGCGCTGCTCGGTGGTCAGGGACTTGAGATGCTCATAGAGCTGTTTGCTCATCAGGTTGGCGCAACCGCCGTCAACACGACTTTCTTGCCGATGAAAAGCCCACCAACCTGTCCGGTTACGCCGGCACGGTCGAGGTTGGGTGCAAAACCGACGGGCAGCACAAATGGCAACCCGGCGATGTTGATCGGGCTGTCGGCGTAAGCAGCTATCCAAACATTAAACGCCCCCGGCTGAAACTCACTCTGCGTATTCCTGAACGCCTGGAGTGGTATCAACGTCGTCAGATAGGGCGGATCTTGGGTATAATCAGTCGTCATCAGTATCTTCTTGAAGCCAACGGCAGGATTGGATGGAAGCGCCGGTTGAACCACGAGGATGTAGCCATCTGCGAATCGGGGTGCCCTCCAACGCACTTGAACCTGCTGCGTGGAAGCCAGAACGCGGTTATCGGGAAGATCGACCGCTTCAATCCCAAGACTCTCCGGCAGAGTAAGCTGGTAGCTGAACTGAAACTGGTCGGCAAGCGATTGTACCTTGATGTATGTGGTATCGTGCAGCAGCCCTGGTGAGAATGTCACTCGGTAGGTACCATCCCCTGCGCCGGCAAGGCTGATGGTGTCAGCACTGTCGGCGGGCGGCGCCTGAAGAGATATGATAGCCGCCGAGTAAGCTGTCCCGTCGCGTGTTAGAGCGAGATAAGCACGTACCTCGCCGGTGTTGGCGTCGTGCGACAGCAGAGCGTTCACTGTCCACTTGATCTTTACATCACCACTGGTACCGGTGTCCCCGCATGAGACGACCAGAGCAGTTGTCATCAGCGCCAGGAGCGCTGCCGTTGCGAACAAGATTCTGGATGTTTGCTTCATATAATATTCACCTCAGTGTTTTCCACGATTGACGACGATTGCTTTTGCATTCCCTACAAATATAACGCTGACAAGGACATTCAACTCAATACAAAATCATGACTCTACGGTACTTTGGCGCCATTAATTATCGCACTGTCGAGGTAGCGAGTGTCATTGGGATCAGTCAATAGTACCAGCCCGATGCCGCGAGCATAATATTCGTCGTAGATGTCTGTCGAAGTGTCGGCTGCGGCCGAGTGGTAATAGATCGTCGATTTGATGATGTAGTGCAAACCGATACAGCTATCGACTGTAACATCAGCAACGTCTTTCTGTGAATATCCCGTGAAGGTAAGCGTTCCAGTGAATCGGGCCGAGTCGATGTTGCTCGTGAAACCGGGAGCGATTCTGCCGAGAGCGGTAGTCTCATGCGGCTTGTCTTTCTCCAGATTGAAAGGTATTTGCAGCGGCGGATCAAACCAGAGGAACCCGGAAAGCAAGTGCTGCGCAAACCGCGCCGATGTCAGTGTCCAAGCTTCCTCGGTCTCGCCGTTCTGCAGTAACCGTTGGCAAAGAGTGCCGGCTATCGTAGTGTCACCGCTCAGGACCCGGCTGTATTGGCCGTTGTTGTAGAACCACTTGTTTCCTTGTTGCACCGGGAAATACCGCATGCCTTCTCTTATCGTAACCGGCTGAGGGTTGGTTGCCTTGTTGCTACACCCCCACGCAGTTATCAGGACAATTAGAAATAGTGCTGAGCAGAAAATTCTCAAGGTTCCTCCGGCGACGCAGGTCTCGACTTGGCCAGGCTCTTACCCAACCGTCGGGCCAGGCATCAGTATATATTACACGTATTGGTGGCAAAATCGTTCATAATTCAAGTATCGGCTACGGCTTTGGCGAAACTTATAGCGACCTCACCCAGTCGGGAAATAATCGATTGCCAATACCCGAAATCCGGCTATATTCCTACTATCATATGGCTAATCCCCTGTCCGAGAAGATACTTGCTTCCGCCCGCGAGGCCGCAGGCCTGTCCGTGGCTCTGCGCCGCCAGCTTCATCAGATACCGGAAACTGCCTGGGAGGAAAAGAGAACTTCAGCTATCCTGAAGGACTTCCTCAAGACGCACGGGATTCCGTTCAAATCTATAGTTGACACCGGTATCATCGGCGAGATCAGATCGGGCAAAGGGAAATGTGTCGCCATTCGCACCGATATCGATGCATTGCCTGTCACCGAAGAAACCGACTATACCTTCAAGTCTATTCATCCGGGGCGAATGCATGCCTGCGGTCATGATATTCACATGGCGACCGTCTCCACCGCCGGCCTACTGCTGATGCAGATGCAGAGTGAATTTGCGGGTACAGTGAAACTGCTATATCAACCATCGGAAGAAAATCCCCCCGGAGGCGCGATCGCGATGGTCAAGTCTGGTGTGTTGGAAAATCCTCAGGTTGATATGATCTTCGGTCTGCACGTTTGGCCGACAATCAATACCGGGCAGATTGGTATCAAGGACGGCGCTCTTTGTGCCGGTGTGCTCGATTTTGATGTCGAGATCCTCGGCAAAGGAGGTCACGGCGCCTATCCACAGGACACTGTCGACCCGATTGTTTGCGCCGCGCAGGTTGTCTCCTCGCTGCAAACAATCGTCTCCCGCAACATCAATCCTTTTGAACCTGCGGCAGTTACTATTGGTAAAATTGACGGTGGAACCACTCGCAATGTGATTCCGCCAATCTGCAGGTTGTCTGGTACTGCGCGCGCACAAAACGAGAAAATGCTGAAGCATCTCCGACGCAGGATCGAAACGGTTGTGTACAATGTGGCCAAAAGCCACGGCTGCAAGGCGAAGATCACCTATCTCGAAGGTTATCCTCCCTTGGCAAACGTGCCGGCAGCCAACAAGTACCTTAGCAAGGCCTGTCTCGATCTGTACGGAAAGAAAGCGATGGTTTCACCGCCGCATCCATCGATGGGTGGAGAGGATTTTGCCTACTTCCTCAAATATGTGCCGGGTGCGATGTTCCTGCTGGGAACGCGCAATCCTAAGATTGGCGCCATACACGGGTTGCATCATCCGAAGTTCAAAGCCGATGAAAACGCGATCACCATCGGCGCTGCCGTGCTAACGAAGGCCGTGATAGATTTTCTCAATGAATAGACTACTAGCGATACCACTGATTCTGATGCTGACCGCCGCCAGTCTGTTTGGCCAGCGTCTCTATCGCTTTTATGACCCTGGCGATTGGGTTACCTATACGAACACTCGCTACGTCACCAGCATCGCCAAAGGCTTCTTCACCGTGTATTTCGGAACCAACGGCGGTATTCTTCGCTATGACATAAACGCCGAAAAATGGCTTGCTCCTTTGACCGTCTCGGATGGTCTTCCCGATAACCGTATTCGGCGTCTAGCCGTCGATCGAATGACCGATGAAATCTGGGCTGAGACCGTGCGTGGCGGCAGCTACTTCAACCC
>JAPLUP010000310.1 GCA_026397575.1 Candidatus Zixiibacteriota bacterium | reverse complement strand
ATATATCTCTGGGACAGGACACTAGGAGCGGGCGAAGCTATGAATAGAGGATGTCAAGAGCAAAGCGGTTTTAACCGACAACACTTGTCTTTGATGTAATGACGACCATGATAACAAAGTACAAAATATTCTTCGCGTACTCGTCCAATCCGCCGACACTCGCTGACGCTATTAGGAACACGGTTCCTGAACTCAATAAGAGCCAGCAGTTTCAGGCAACAACTTGGGAGGAGTCCCGTATTGGTGGAAAACTCATTATTGGTGAGATATGCAAGGGCATTAGTGATTGCCACATTTTTGTGGCCGATCTCACGGGTCTGAACGCCAACGTCATGTTTGAGTTGGGATACGCAATAGGCGCAGACAAACGCATCTTTTTGGTCTGTGACACTACGTTCGTGAATTTTCGACAGCAGTTTGAGCGGCTTAAACTCCTGACGACTGTTGGATATCGGAACTGTTCGAATTCAGCACAGATCATTGATCAGTTCTATCGCGAACAACCATGGGCTGACCTTGAGACGACAATCTACTCAGAATGTATCGAACCGAATATCACGCCCGGCGGCCTCGGCCACTTGCTATACTTGAAGAGTAAGCAAGAAACAGAAGCAAGCATCCAGATCACAACAGGGCTTCAATCTTCGAAATGTCCATTGATAATTGACGATCCGTCCGAGTCGACGACGCCAACGCTCACATGGTTCGGCGTACAGGTAGCCAATTCCCTCGGAGTGCTTTGCCATCTTACAAATCCCGAGCGTGAGGGGGCAATACTTCAGACAGCTAAACAGGCTCTTGTTGCCGGAATGGCTTGGGCACTCAAAAAACGACTAATGATGCTGGCGGAAGGCGACTTCCTTGCTCCGGTAGATTACAGGCATCTCCTAAAACGCTACACCTCCGCCAAACAAGCGCAGGCGCACGTAAAGGAATGGCTGCCGACCATCGAGGCGGAATACCTGGAAAACTCGAGCAGAGCGGCGCAATATCAAACACACAAAAAATTGGCCACCGAGTTAAGCTCTCTCCGTCTCGGAGAGTTCATTGCTGAAAACGAATCTGCTGAATTGGTCGATCGATATTTCGTCGAAACTTCTGCATACGTTGATGCACTATCGGGAGTCCATACAGTATTTGTGGGGAGAAAGGGGTCTGGAAAAACAGCCAACTTCTTAAAGCTTGCAAAAGAACTCGGTCACGACAAGAGAAACCTGGTCTGCATCATAAAGCCTGTATCTTACGAGATCCAAGGTCTGGTGGACCTCCTGCATCAATACAAGCAGCGCGACATAAAAGGCTTTGCCATCGCAAGCCTGTGGAAGTTCTTACTGGTCTCAGAAATTGCAGCTTCGCTGGCAGAGCGTTTTCGAAACATGTCTTCTTTCGTTCTAGACCAAGATCAGCGCGACTACTTGGAGTTTGTAGAGAAAAAGGGACTGGTATTGCAGACAGATTTCACAGCGAGGCTAGAATCGTGCATAACAGACCTAACGGCTTTCGTGACGCAGGCGAACGAATTAGACACTACGAAGGCCAGAATGTCAATATCTGAGACTCTGCACTCAACATTGCTTCCGGATATCATCCGGAACATCCAACAGGTTCTTGGGAAAATCGGTACGATATGCATTCTGGTTGACAACCTGGACAAAGCTTGGGATCCAGAGACAGACACAGACGCGCTCGCCCAGGTCCTCTTGAACCTTCTGGAAGCGGCGCGAAAATTGCCTACCGACCTTTCCCACGCGATGAAGTCTAAGAGGGAATTGGTCGTCAAACTGGCAGTGTTTCTCAGATCGGACATATTCCATAGGGTTAGGCAAGGCGCCAAAGAACCAGACAAGATACGATACACCCGGCTCAAGTGGAACGACCCTAGTCTTCTGATGAGAGTCATCGAGGAACGCTTCTTGGCGGCGCAGGAATCACCTCAGGGTCCTGAACAGCTGTGGTCCGACTTCATCTGTACGCTCGTTGCCGGACAACCTACCAGGGACTTCATTCACGGAATGGTCTTGCCTCGTCCAAGGGATCTAATTTTCTTCATGAGTGCTGCGATTGCAACAGCGGTGAATCGTCGCCATACTAAAATTCAGGAGGACGATTTCGTCGCGGCCGCCAGGCAATATTCTCAGTACGCTCTGGAGAGCGTTGCAGTTGAGGGTTCTGTTAATGGTTTGAACATGGAATCGGTACTTTACGAGTTTGCGGGTTCTATGCCTGTTCTTTCGCAGTCAGAAGTCTACGATAGGCTTCGCAGAGCCCAAGTAACAGATAGCGATCTGGAACTGATTCTTGATTACCTGTGTGGTTTGACCTTTCTCGGTCCGGAAGTCGGGGACGACGAATTCTCTTACTCAGATGATCCTCCTGAACACCAGAAAATCGCTATACTCTCTCGGAATTATGCTGAGGCTAAGAATATAGAGAGACGGTTTGAGATACACCCAGCTTTTCGGCCATTTCTCGAAATTGATTAGTCTCGTAGCTCAGGAGTCCTGCGCTCCTG
>JAPLUP010000318.1 GCA_026397575.1 Candidatus Zixiibacteriota bacterium | reverse complement strand
CGGAAATCGACAGCGAGTGTATGCATCAGCTTGTTCTCAACTTGCTGCTTAATGCCATCGAAGCGTCCGACAGTGGCGGAACAATCGAGGTTAGACTTGAGCGGGCGCTCGACAACTCGGCGATTATCTCAGTCAGAGACCGAGGCGAGGGCATGACCAAGGAGGAAGTTGATCGAGTTTTTGAACCGTTCTATACTTCAAAGTCATCCGGCACCGGCTTGGGACTGGCGATCGCCCAGTCGATTGTGACCAAACACGAGGGCAAGATCGAAGTGGACAGCGAGCCGAGGCGAGGGACGACGTTTAGAGTGACCCTGCCTTTGACGGGAGAAGCAAAATGACTATTCGAATACTGATCGCCGATGATGACGCAAGTCTGAGGCGGGTCATCGAAGTCAAGCTGAAGCAGAAGGGTTATGAGGTCAAGGTGGTTGGCGATGGAGAGACTGCACTTGTAGAACTCAAACGCGGCAAATTCGACCTGCTGCTCACCGACATGAAGATGCCAAACATGGACGGCATCACGTTGTTAGAGCTTGCCAGGCAGGCAGCTCCGGACTTGCAGTTGATTATGATGACGGCATTTGCGACAGTCTCGCAAGCAGTGCAGGCCGTCAAGCTGGGAGCGTTTGACTACTTGACCAAGCCGTTTGAAGATGAGCAACTCTTCATCGCAATTGAAAAGGCAGTGCGGTTCCGGAAGCTGGAAGAGGAAAACCGGGCACTCAGAGAACAGGTAGGCGACAAGTATCTCAAACACTTCGTCGGCGCTTCGAAAGCGTTTAAGGAGATGTTGGGGCTGATCGAAAAGGTCGCGCCAACCGAAGCAACGATCTTGATCACCGGCGAGTCCGGGTCGGGCAAGGAGCTTACGGCACACGCCATTCATCTCAAAAGTCCGCGCGCCAACGGCCCCTTTGTGCCGGTCAATTGTGCTGCGATACCGAGGGAGTTGATTGAGTCAGAATTGTTTGGCCATGTCAAAGGTGCATTTACCGGTGCGATCAAAGATAAGAAAGGGAAGTTCCAACTAGCGGACGGTGGAACGCTATTTCTTGACGAGGTCAGCGAGCTGGGAATCGAATTGCAGGCGAAACTACTGCGCACGCTGCAAAGCCGGATTGTCGAACCGGTCGGATCGGAGACGCCGCTGGAAGTTGATGTGCGAATCGTTGCCGCAACGAATGTGTCGTTGAAAGAGCGGGTGGCGGATGGCAAGTTCCGCGAGGACTTGTTCTATCGGCTGAATGTGATACCAATTGATGTCCCCACGTTGCGCAATCGACGGGATGATATCCCGGTACTGGTGAAGGAATTCCTGCAGAAACAGGACGCCCTGACGGTCGAGATAACGCCGGAGCTTATGGAACGGCTGGTTGCCTACGACTGGCCGGGCAACATCCGCGAACTGGAAAACCTGATCGAACGGATGGTCGTGCTCCGCAAGTCGGACAAACTTACCGTCAGCGACCTCCCAACCGACTTCGGACAGTTGGCTGTAGGTCAAAACCGCTTCGGTTTTGACAAGGCTTCAACCACGGCACAGGAAGGCGTCAGCTTCCAGGAAGCACAGCGGCGTTCGATTGTTGATGCGCTGGAAAAATGCCATTGGAACAAAACCAAGGCGGCGGAGTTGCTGCAAATTCCGTATCGGGCTCATTTCCGGATTCCGGTGCAATTCAAGGTTGAAGGCGAAGCCTCGCGGATGACTTTTGCCGCCTTTTCCC
>JAPLUP010000338.1 GCA_026397575.1 Candidatus Zixiibacteriota bacterium | reverse complement strand
AAGAAAGCTAAAACCCTCAAACTAATTATGCAAGATATCTCTGGGACGAGACACTAGTCTAGCGTTCTCTTTCTCATATGGGAAGCCTCTCCCATCTGTTACTAAAGCAATGCCAGGGATGTGGACAACAGTAGTATCACGAGTGCCCCAGACGAGCCGTATTGTGGTATTTGAAAGCAAGAGTATTTGATTATCTTTGAGTGAAGCGAGTTTAGGACCCGGTACGTCAAGATCTTTCCCGTTATAGATGATGACACTCATCTCAAGCTTGCGACAATCCAGCATAGCCGGACCAGCATCGTACACGTCATTAATGGATCCGCCGCGAAGTGAGTTTCCACTCTTAGTTTTCAGACTTAATTGCGAATCATCGAACTCAACGCCGACTGAGAGCCTGAGCTGTGCCGAGTACTCGGTGGTGTACACAACCAACGAATCTGATTCGGAAGGCTCCATCAAGACGCACGAGCCCGAGTTCGAAGACCAGATAACTGTTACGCGAACGCCCATTCTCCGCCCAAAGGATAGCGAATCTGAGAACAGCGGCACGACGTCATTCTTCTTCCACAGAAAGTATTCCCTCTTAACCCTCCTTACAAAGTCAACGATACTTTCTGTTTGGTGCTCAAAATTACGCAGAATAGGCCCGGAGAACTCAGATTGTGGGCGATTGATGATCACGGGGGAAAAGTCGATGTCTCGCCGCGCGCATTCTAAGTGTATTAGAACGACCACGACCGCCATAACTGAAGCCAAAGAAACTAAGGCAAGCCAGAATCTGCGGGAGTGAAGCAACACACTCCGTGACGCAAGGAGAAAGTTCCACTTCTTCATGCGTAAACCATATTAACGACTTGCAGAAGTCGCTGTGACCTCCCAAACGGGCACGTCTTTCCCCAGCGGCTGTACGAGATGTTTCTCACCGTTGTAGTACACTGGGTTGGGCACCGGGTGTCCATCGCACTTCGCCGTATCAATCTCTGCGTTTCTTTTCACGTAGCTTGCGAAGTGTCTCTTCAGCTTTTTGCGCTAGAAATGGAGCGCTGTAGACGTACTCGAGAATCGCGCGGGTAAGCTGATCGAGAATCGGAAGCTCGGCCTCGGTCAGTTCTCCCAGAGCAGCATGCGCCCCCACATTCCGAAGGTCTTTGAGGCCATTAGCCACATCCACGAGTTTGTCGGGAATCTCTCCCTTCGCTGCCAGGCTCGCGAGCTTGTTGCCAAGGAAATTGCCATCGGCTTTCCTGTCAAGGCACACGAGTTCGAGCACGCGGCCAGCGAGAACACCGTAAGCATTAGGGTCGATGCTACGAACCCTCTGTGCCGCCTCGTGTGCCTTGGCTATCGTGGGAGGAAGCCCTTCGGGGCTCTTGTCTATAATTGGGTAAAGGACTTCAAAATCTACGGTGTCGCTCTCATCGTACGCGTCGCACCAGTAATATCGGCGAAACACTACGCCTTTGCATGCCGGACACAGCAAGACCTCGTAAATGTAACCTTCCGTAAACGGTGGGTCGTCCCGGCCACCGTGGTCTTGAAGCTGAGGGCAGTAGCCTACGATCTCCATGGGTGCAGCGTTGGCGCAATGCCCACACCGCTGGAGTCCGCTGAATGATTTTTCTTTCGTCATGCCATACCTTCTTCGCGGCGAAATGAGTCTAAGAGGTCAAGCCGCCTCGCGGCCTGTCCCACAATTTATTCCCGCTGAACTCTCGCCAAAACATCATCCATAAGCTCGATTCTCCCATGGCTTGTGTCAAGGGATATCTTTCGCGAGTGCCGGTTTCGGAGATTTGTATGCGATACTTAAGAAGCCGGGTAGATCAACGTTGGCAGGCCGATGACGGCGGCGCGATACAAAGTGATAGCGTTGTCCTTCGGCATCTTTACACTTACCAACGCATCGCCAAGATGCCCTGCAATAGCTTGCCGAATATCAACCATCGTGTTTTTCCACTTGGATCCCGGTTTGCCGACGATATCGGTACGAATATCGAGCACGATATCATCGCTCCATTTCAACTGGAAGCGTTCCGGGATCGTTCGCTGCAACAACTCTGAGGGAAACATCGTGGCCCCACTGACAATGGCAAGTATCGAGTCGGGAGTCCTGCTCGACGCCGCAAATAGGTACTTAAAAAGAAGCGGTCGCACGACATTCTGCTGGGAGCCCATAAAACGCTCGCTGAATTCGTGCAATTCTGAAGCTTCCGTTTTCTCAATTGTCATCGGGTAATTCCACACCGTCGTCCCCTGCAACTTGATCTCCAATTGGTTGCGTTGGAAGTCAAGCACCAGATATGCCTGATTCGATTTCGCCAGCTTCAGTTCCGCCTGCAGCACACGATACTGAATTTCCGCCTGCTGTTGATCCCACTGTTTATCGGTCGATGTTGTGGTCGCGCCGGGTTGCTTTTTTCCGGCACAGGACACAAGCAGCGAAACTGTCAGCACCCCGACGATGGGTCCGCTCAACCTTCGGGCTGAAGTCATCATGGATTGCATTATCAGAATATGTACACCGATGTGCCAATGGGTGTCAATTCCACCAGCTTGTGGAGATCTTCCGTACCCAAGCGCACGCAGCCGTGGGTGACATTGATGCCGAGTAGACGCTCATAGATTGTGCCGTGAATAAAGAACCCATCGCCAAAGCCCATGGCGAAATCTCCCATGACATTGCCGTCCATGCGGTCGGACTCGTTCTTCGGAATCGGTTCGCTATTTGCGATAAACTCCCAGTCCGGTTTGCGCCACCAAGGGTCTTTGATCTTGTTGTGAATCTTGAATACCCCGCGCGGCGTGTTGAAAACCCATTTGCGTTTTGTGACCGAATCGATCAGTTCGCTTCCCGAACCGGTCGAGCATACGGCATCAAGGTATATCGAATCCTCGGTACGGTAGTAGATGCGATTGGCATGGGTGTCGATGACAATGTAAGGTTTTACCGGCTTCAGCTTTAGCAACGATTTCTCGGCATTCCCAAGTTCCTTGCGCGCCAGTTTTTCATCCTTGGGAAAATTCGTAGCCACCGTGTCGACCAGCGCCAGCTTGATTCCTTCCGGTGGTTTCTCTCGGGTGATCGCCATGAATACGACAAGCACTCCGACCAGAAAAACAAGCGGCACTATGACAAAGAAAAAAACCTTCTTCATGGCCATTGATCCGACTTGCGAACGATAGTGACTTGCGTCCCGACTGACACATACTGCATGAGGTGATCCATATCCTTATTCGTAAGAGCTACGCAGCCCTGGGTCCAATCTTTGCTTTTTCCGCCCTCGCCGTGAATTTCAATCCAGTCGCCGATGCGCGCTCGCTTGGATATTATACCTTTCGCCTTGTTCTCGGCAAATCTTTTTCTGTCAGCGGCATTGGGATAGTTGATCAACAGGGCCTTGTAGAATTTGCTGCCGCGCTGGCGTGCCGAAGTCACCTCGTACATTCCTTCCGGAGTGGCGGCATCACCGGAGAACAATTTTTGCCGCGAGGAATTGTAGCCTAACTCACAACCGTAAGTGTGGATAAGCCGGCCACCTTTGATCAAATAGGTGCGGTGAGCCGCCTTATCGACAATCACAGCGTATCCATTGCTTGTGCGCGATTGATCGAGTGTCTGTTGCACCCATCGCCGCCAAATGCCTATCTTCTTTGCTTCGTCGTCCGCATGAGCTTCCAGATTCTTCCCTAGGTGCGTCAGAAAGTTGCGCGCCTTTGCCATCGAAACGCGGCCGTCATCATACTCCCCCTTGTTGATCAGCCCTTCAGCGATTTGAATATCAAGGTCCGCCCGCATCCAATAGTCTCTGACATTAAAACCCGCCAGCGAACCGTTTAGAGCTTCCAACCACTCTGCAAGTTCGCCTTTCATCTCCTGCAACTCACCGCCTGCCATTGCCTGCATGGTCGCAATGCTATCGAGGGTTTTAGTCTCCGCTTGCATGGCCAACGAAGTGGCCAACATCAGAAGGGAATCCGCTTTTTCGTAACTACGAAACGGCGCCAAGTGACCATTTTGCCGCGCCAACTCCATCCATCCGGTCTGTAGTAGTTCCTCGGCATTGCGATAGGTCTGTTCGGCATAGCGAAGCGCCCCGGAAGATGCGGCATGCTCCAGCGCATCCTTGGCGTTTTGCAGTCTGGCAACAGGCGCGTCTTCACATCCCGCGCCTGACAATGCCAGAATCGTAAGCAGCAAAACAATCAGGAGGACAGTCTTGGGTGAGAAAGTCAACGTTGATCCCCGCGAAATCAAGTTGTCCATGAGACTTGTCAAACAAGTTGGGGGGCGTCAGCGAAGACCGACGTCCCCCATAGTAAACCGTATAACTACGAGGTAGTTATCCTACTACTACTTGCCGCCTTTTTTCTTGGCAGCCGCAGTAGCGATCTCGTTCATGATACCTTGGGTTCTCGACATCACTGATTCGAACTTCGACTTGGCAGCCAGGAACTTGCCAGCATTAAAATCGGCTTCAGCTTCGGTGTAAGCGGAAGCAAGACCCATCAGGTCGTTCTTGATCAGTTCGAGATCGGCCTTGTTGTCTTTGCCCTTAGGAGCCTTCTCCCAAGCAACGTTAGCGGAATCGATCATGGCCTTAACGTTGGCCATCATTGCCATCACCTGTTGACGCACGCGCTCTTTCTCAGCCTTGGCATCATCGATGACCTTCTTGGCAATACCTTCGACGCGGACGAACGCTTCTTTTGACTTGCCGTAGCTACGGAACAGGGAGAACTTGCCATCCTGTTCGGTCTTCATGGCGTTGGCGGCGTTCATACTGTCAGAGACCATCCGGAATTGCTGCGGAACATACTGCTCAGCTTCAGCAACTCTTGCGGCGTCAATAGCGGCCTTCGCAGTCGCCATCTCCGCCTCCGGAGGTTTGCTGCAACCCGCTAACGCCAGTAAACCGATGGCGATAAAGGCTAACAACAATGCTTTCTTCATAGAGTGACATCCTTTCTGCTCCTGCCAGTAACGGGTGAAAAAAAAGGACACGCGAAAGCTTCGTAGCTCACACCCATCCCGAACAGGAAATTCGTGTTTTACTTTGCTTTTCTTACCAATTACGGACTCGCTTTGAACCCGCGCTTTCCTTTCGCTTTTTTGGTCACGCACCGTTCCCGAAATGGTCGTAACCTCCGCATAATCCCTTCCTGAAGCCGACTAATATATCGGACACTATACGCTTGTCAACATTTTTTTGTGACTTTTTTTACCGATTTTGTTGCGCGTGACCTATTTCGACGTTTGCCGCTAAGACACTCATAAGATACTGTTAGGCAATGTCTTAGAAATCAACCCCCCAATCTACGTCGTTACCGGTTTCGTTCGTCACCGGCGCATTAAGGTTTGTCAATTCGTATCAAACACTTTGTGCTTTCTTTCTCAAACCGCTGCTTGACGGCGACCGGAGACGGATCACAAACCTGTTCCGATCGCAGCCAAAGGAAGCGATGATCTCCGCTTTGCTGGCATTTGCTGCCGTGTCTTGGGGCATGCGAGATGGCTGGCGAGTTGGGAGTGAGAAAATGGAAACGCCCCAGCCGAGGAGATAACTGGGGCGTCGAGTTTCGTATCCGATCCCGATTCACCGGAATGGCAACTTCGCGCTACGCTACTTCAAAAGCAGCATCTTGCGCGTCTCGATGAAGTCGCCCGCCTTAATCCGGTAGAAATAGACACCTGATGCCACAGTAGCGCCATCAGCGTTGCAGCCATCCCAGATTACACGTTTGGTCCCGGCCGTCACAGCCTCCGACACGAGCGTCCGCGTCTTGCGACCGACGATGTCGTAGACTTCAAGCGTTACCTGTCCAGGTCTCGGCAAAGTGAATTCGATAGCCGTGGACGGGTTGAAAGGATTCGGATAGTTCTGTGCCAGTGAATAGGCCGTCGGCATATTTCCGACATCGATCTCCTCTACTGCCGTTGGGGAACTGAAGCAAGTGCGCACGGTGCTCCAAGCGCCCCAACCACATGTTCCATAGGCCCGCACGCGCCAATAGTAGCGAGTTCCATAATCAAGGTCATAGGTACCGAACTGCGATGCCACTAACTGCTCGTCCACCAGCGGACTGATACAGGTGATGGTGTCGTCAATCTGGAATTGATACTTGCTGGCTGTCGCAACGTCATTCCAATCGAACGATACCGGCCTGGGGTCAACCGTGTCGCTGTCATGGGGGGTCACCAACACCGGAGCTTCGACCATGTAGCAGGTCTTGAACCAGCTTGTGTCGCTCCAACTGCCCCAGCCACAGCCATTATAAGCACGTATGCGCCAATAGTACTTGGTGCCAGCCGTCAGCCCCAAGATGAGCAGAGTTGATGGCGTGACCTGGTTGTCGATCACCGTGCTGGAGAAATCGGAATCATTGTCGACCTGAACGCGGTATGACAATGCACGGGCAGCGTCACTCCAGTCCAAAGTCAGCGGTTGAGTCTGACCGCTGTCGCCATCTACCGGAGCGACTAGAACCGCAGCATCTGGTACATTGCAGACTGCGGTTGTGAAATTGTAGGTGCTGCTCCAGGCGCTGGCAGCGCAGCTACTGGCGGCGCGCACGCGCCAGTAGTATATCGTGCTGCCCACCAGCTCCGATACTGAGTCGCTGGATACTGTCCTCTGACGGTTAACCACGGGGTGAGCAAAGCCGAGCGTGGTGTCAATCTGAATTTGATAATTGGATATCCCGGCAATGTTGTTCCAATTCAGCGCGACCGGCTGCGCGATATCAATAGCATCGTTGGCCGGACTTTCCAGCGTTGGCGCCGTGGGTGTGCTGCAGACGGTCACCGTGCGTGCCACACTCCAGTCGCTCCAACTACAAGCGTTTTTCGCGCGCACTCGCCAATACTGTGGCAGACAGTTGTCGGTCAGCCCTATCGAAACCGAATGTGTCGGCGGTGTGAACCCCAGGTCTGATTCGGGACCGCTGAAATCCGAGCTATCGTCAACCTGCAATT
>JAPLUP010000307.1 GCA_026397575.1 Candidatus Zixiibacteriota bacterium | reverse complement strand
CAAGGTTTTTCAACAGAAACAGGACTCCGAGCGCAAGTATAAAGAATCCAAAAAACATCACTACTCCCCAAGCTTAGCTGAAGGGATTAAAAGAAATGTTTGAAGTTACAGCAAGCGATTTTTCGTGTCACCAACGGCAATCTTGCGCAGATGCGAGGATACCCTTGCCGATATCCCGCCCGCCGTAGGTGCACCGAGTAAGCGCAAATATAAGAATAGGGGGCAGCCACGCTGAGGCTATACCATAAGTTACGCTTTGGCCATACAAGCCAAGTATGGCATACAATATGTAGGGGTCGCCCTTGCGGCGACCCGCAAGAACATTGGACCAAACGACGAACCCGAAAGCGCACGCCGTGCGCCGCTACGAGAAATGCTTCGCTTGTCCGCCAAAATCATGCTTATGGGACAACCTCCGCTGAGGCTACCCCAAGGTTTTGTAAGCCGTTAAGGCAGTTGCCGAAGCAGGACTGCTGTCAGTCCAGGACTTAGCATCCCGGCAGAGGCGCGGTCCCTCCGCTGAAGATGTAGCCAATGAGGTAGACCGCATCACTTATGTCTACAGCACAGTCTCCGTTTGCATCGCCTGCCATCGTTGGTACCGGCGCCGAGCCACCTGAAAAGATGTAGGCGATCAGATAGACAACGTCGCTGATGTCGATTGCGCCATCGTGGTTAGCGTCACCCGGAACATATGCTGGAGGTGTTCCCGGAGCAATGCGCATTGTAATCTGCTTGCTGTCAGAACCGCCGCTTGTTCCGGTGGCCGAAACCGTGAAAGTGACGTGCCCGCTGTCGGTTGGCGTACCGCTGACGATACCGGTAGTAGTGCTCAGGGTCAGTCCCGCCGGTAGACTGCCGCTCGTCACACTGAACGTGTATGGCTTCGAGCCGCCTCGCACGATCACAGAATCCTGATAGCTGATAAACTGCTGACCGGTCATGAGTGTGTCATAAATCACATGCACTGCGTAGGATTCAGACGCGGCGGTCTTGAGAATCCAGTCGTTGCGGTCGACAGATACTCCGCTAGGCGGCGTCAGTATGTTTGTTAGGTCGAACACGTAATCCTTCTCGCGATCCATCATCGGTACTTGAAAATCGACGTAGGAGACGGCATTCACTGACACATCAATTAACGGCATGCGGAACACTGTAGGATTAGTCGACTGTGTCTGCCGGACATGGACGTAGACGCGATACGTGTTGATTCCGCGCTGCTCCGACAGGTAGGAGTAGGAGTATCTTGGGTAGTACTGACCGTAAATCCAGTCCTGGAAAAATCCGTGCAGATCCATGCCGGAGACCTGCTCGCAGAGGTCGCGGAAATCCTCGGTCGTGACGTCCTTCCATTTGTAGCGCGGGTCATCGTAGTAGGTCTGCATAATGTTGAAGAAGGTTGGGTCGAACGAAAACCGTTCATATAGCTGCGGAGGTCGGCGAAGCCGCCCAATGACTCAAACCAGAGCGCTTCCACATAACTGGCAAACCCTTCATTCATCCAGATATGGTGCCAATCGCGGCAGGTAATCATATCACCCCACCACTGATGCCCCATTTCATGAACGATCATTGACTGTGCATAGTAGCCGCGAATGATGGAAGTATTGGTTTGGTGCTCCATAGCGCCGCCCCAGTTGAAAGCCGACATCGCGTATTTCTCATCTATAAATGGATAGAGTCCGAAAATACGAGAGAGCGTGTCCAACATGAGAACAGTGGGCGCATAACCGGTACGCGCAGCCGCCGAGTCATTGGGGAAAACCCAGTAATCTACCGGCATAGAGTCAGTCGCGGTGTATTTCATCCAATCACGCCAGTGCTTGAAGTTAGACATCGTCAGACTGATCAAGTAGGTGGTAATCGGATAACGAACCTTCCAAGAGGTGGTCCTGGCACTTCCATTGACTACATCGCTGACCATAGTTCCATTTGAAGTGCAAAACATTCCGGACGGGTATGTCACAATGATATCAGCGGAGTCGGCTTTGTCATCGGGATAGTCTTTGCAGGGCCACCAGGTGCGCGCCAAATAGGGTTCCGATAGCGTAGAAACCAGAGTCTGGCTTTGCACAATCTCAAATGCAAAAGCCTGGAATCCACCCTCCACCGGATGTCCTTGATAAAAGGTCTGCACGGTGAATTGCCCACCAGTGTTGACCGGAGTCGGCAGATCTGCGCGAAACACATTGCCATTGCGAGTGAAGGTTGTTAGGACGTTATCAACCCGCACCGAATCGATGATCATGTTAGCATAGAGATCGATATCGCAGAACGTGACATTATCCTGCGTTGCGGTCGCCATCTGGTCAACTTGGGCGTAAACCCATTCGATGTCCACATCCACCCGCATCTGCATCCGATAATAGAGCACATCATATTGGTACTGCGTCGGCAAGGCGCCCTGAATCCCGAGTGTCTTCTCAAGGCTACGTTGCTTCTCCAACTGGCGGCTTTTCATCCCGATTTCCATTTGATGCGACTCGTTGGCTTCTCTAATAGCCTGCTCAATAGGAATTTTCTGAAAGCTAGCCGTCGTCGCGGCTGGAGCGAGGACGGCAACGAATAAGATCGCCAGCGCGAGAGGCAACGATCCATATGTTTTCCAAGAACTTAGCAGATTAAGCACAAATTCCTCCTATAGCTGCACGGGTCTTGCGGAAGAGAGGTCAGAATAATTGAGATGTTGTATCAGGACGGTAC
>JAPLUP010000353.1 GCA_026397575.1 Candidatus Zixiibacteriota bacterium | reverse complement strand
ATCAATTGCTCCCGCTCAACCGCCGAGAGCACCAGCACCGGTATCGGACGACCAAGAGTCATAGCTTCCTTCCTTTCCTTCAAAAGAAAGCTAAAACCCTCAAACTAATTATGCAAGATATCTCTGGGACGAGACACTAGTGTAAGAACTGCGTAAAGAACGGCCCGGGATGCAGAAGAAGTTCATAACCCGAAGGTCGACGACACAAACCTATACCCCGACAATCGAGCACAATGGTGAGCACGGTCGTCTGAAATAAAGACACTGATCTCACCCTCCACGAACATCTCCGCATCGTGATCCCAGAGATGATCGACCTCGTCAATAGAAGTGAATGGGTCAACTCAGACAGTCCGCCTTTCTAACGATCTTCTAACCGCGAACTTCGTGCAACTTGCAGGAACTCAATGGAACTGTAACGAACTCTCAGTAACTCAACCTTCAATAACACAACGAATTATGCCGAATACATTGGGCCAGAGCAACTTGGTCAAAAAAACACTCAGCGAATCCCTCACTCTCCGCATCATTAATTATTGTATCACAACCTGTTATCGCCGTGCTGATGACACACGGGGAATGAAACTCTCGCTGCTAGAGTCCTGTCCCAGAGATATATTCACAAAGCCTCTTGACCTTTTGCAGGATTGAGTCAGCCGTGACGGTCCAGACAAAGGGTTTAGAACTGGCGTTATAACGTTTAACGAAGTGTTCGATTTGGGCGACTAAGTCTTTGATGCTGCGAAAACTGCCACGTCGGATCGCTTGCTGCATGATAATATTAAACCAGATTTCCACCTGGTTGAGCCACGAGGCATAGCTGGGAGTGTTTGGCTGACGGCGATCCAGAGCCTGAATCTGACTTTTCTCATCGACACAGAGCACCATTGCCAAGTCGGGAGGGTTGAGGTAGAGGCCAACGATGTCGCGTACCTTTTCAATAAAGGAGGGATCGGGAGAGAGTTTGAAATGTTTCTGACGATGCGGCTGGAGACCGAACGCTTGCCAAACCCGCAGCACCAGACAGGAGAAATTCGCTTGCCTTCAAGCAAGTTGTTGCGTACCTCTGCTTGGTGGGAATACAACTATGCTAACCGAGAATCAAAATCCTAATGTCTTCCGCCATAGCCACTACGCTGGCAGCTTTTATCCTTCTGATCCCGTGAAGCTTGCGCACGCTATTGAAAACATGCTGAAAGAAGCCACCGCTGACACCGATGCCGGTCCGGTAGTCGGACTGGTTTCGCCTCATGCAGGCTACGTGTATTCGGGTGGCTGCGCTGCGGTCGGCTACCGCGCAGTGCAGGGCAGAAAATACGATGTCGTGGTCGTGATAGCACCGTCGCATCAGACTTTTTTCGACAACGCCTCCGTGTTCAACGGCGGCGCCTATGAAACTCCGCTGGGAGTGATTTACGTGGACTTGGAATTGGCGAAAGAGATCGGCAATGTGCACCCCAAAATAGTCTTGTCGGCCACTGGTCACACTGGAGGCAGGGCGCCGGAGCATGCACTGGAAGTGCAACTGCCGTTCCTGCAGATAGCGCTCGGCGACTTTGCGCTCATTCCAATCGTCATGGGAAATCAAGAGCAGGATGTTGTTACCGGGCTAGCGGAAGTGCTGGCCGCCAAGTTGACCGGCAAGAACGCTCTCATTGTCGCCAGTTCAGACCTCTCTCACTATCACCAGGCGATCCAAGCGCAGAAGATGGACGACGGCGTGATCGACGCCATCGAGAAATACGACTGGAGACTGCTGCATGATCGAGTGGCGTCAGGCGCAGCGCAGGCCTGTGGCGCCGGACCGATCATGAGTTGTATGTATGCTGCGAAGCGGCTCGGGGCAAACCGCGCCCGGGTCGTTCGGTA
The DNA here is from genome assembly GCA_026397575.1 of Candidatus Zixiibacteriota bacterium. Taxonomy (GTDB): domain Bacteria; phylum Zixibacteria; class MSB-5A5; order CAIYYT01; family CAIYYT01; genus CAIYYT01. The sequence continues at coordinate 5,540 of JAPLUP010000353.1, read as the reverse complement.
TACGCATTCAGGTCTGGTCACAGGCGACAATGCCGAAGTCGTGGGCTACCTAGCGGCTGTCTTTGATCGCAAGTAGGTCTGACCCGCCATCCTCTCCCCAAAAAAGGAAAACCCCCGACAGCATGACGCCGACCGGAGGTTTTCTTATCTGCGAAAAGATATTTTCGGTTATCTCTTGCGACGGAAGAATCCCAGACTGACTAGTCCGGAACCAAGCAGCATCAGCGTACCCGGCTCGGGGACGCCCGGCGGATTCACGCCGGTGGCGTCGCCAGACATATTGTCGGCAAGCCATTGGTTACCTGTGTCATGCATCAGCACATAAGCTATGTTGCTGCCGCTGACCTGAAGGTAATCAAGGCCTGTACCCGGAGTCTGATCGTTCGACGTGTAGTTGGACAGACCAGCTTGCGAATCAAGCAGATTGCCGGCGGCATCGTAGGCTTCCAAATAGAAACTGCTGGCAGAGCAATAACCGGTCTTGAAGAAGGTTCCGTCCTGATTGAGGAAGTCGATTCTGCCAGAGCCCTGAGTCGTGCCTAACCAAGTGAATACATAATCTTCCATGTAGAACCAGGCACCGCCCCACGACTGGGCGAACTGGTTTTGTACGTTGTAGGCATTGGTGGTCGCATCACCGTACTTCCAGTCGAGACCGTCCGTAGTGGTGAACTGCAGGCCCGGAACTCCAGAAGCCACGTTACCAGCATCATTGCCAAGACCCCACTCGAAGTTGAGATTCCATGCAAAGCTGGGGCTGGCAAGCGCCAGAACCAATCCCACAGCAAGCACCAGTTTGTAGAATTTCGCCATTTTTCCTCCTAAGAAAGTTTCAGTTAATTTTTCCCGCCTCAATACTCAAGGCAGACTTACATAGTCAACCTATATTGTATCAATTTACGTGCCAAACTCGGGTAGCACTTCTAATCCATTGCTTATCAACGATTTGCGATTCATCACGGAAACGGATATTATAGATTCAATAAATCCATAATGTACGCAATCCCGACACGCCCCTGTCCCAGACTAGATGCTGAATCCCTGCTTTTCAATGGCTAACACGTTGTTTTATAACATCTTCAATAGCGTACCGGATTTTGTCGATTTTAACTACAGCCGGGGCGTTTGCTTGACAGGAGTGGCACCCGATGAGCTTTGTCTCTTCCAAGACCCCAAGCGGCGCAAAAAAAGAAGCTCCCTGACACTTGTGTTAGTCAAGGAGCTCGCAAAAGCTTCTTTAGTTAGAACGGAGACTATTTTCTGCGTCGGGCAATGCCGAAGCCAAGCAGTCCGGAGCCAAGCAGCATCAGCGTACCCGGCTCGGGGACGACGGAGTGCTCGTTCGGACGCTGAGCAAGCAAGAAAGGCTCATTGGCAGATCCCCCGGAATTGGTCAGGCCAAACTCCTGCCATTCAAGAACACCCGTACCAGATACCGTGCCATCATAGAATTCGATGAAGTCGCGAGCGTGTGAGATCTCGTCAACCTGAACTTGCCGGAAATAGATCGAGGTCTTCGGAATCGCGAAACCTTGAGCGAAGCTCAAACCGTCATTGTCATTGGACGTCGACCAGCCAGCCGGAACCCAGCCGGGATAGGGCTGCGGGTCATAGGTATCGTCTTCCGGTTGGCCATAAGGGTCAAGGAGTTCGTTGCTGAAAAATGTCCAGTCAATGCCGGTGTTGTTCAGGATACTCTTATGAACAGTGTACACGGTATTAGGATCGAGTCCATAGATAAGAATGAACCCGCGCTTTGAAGCGGTCCACTCCTCAGTGAAGTACAGATCCGCGCCGAACTCCGCGAAACTGAATGCGCTGATACCGGAATTACCAGGATCGTACAGACTGGCGGTCAACGCGCTGGCGTTACTGTATAATGCGACAGTCAACGCCAAAGCGATTGCAAAAAATGCGGCTACTTTCTTCACTTTTGCTCCAGTGTAGTGTTAATGCTTTCTTGCCAAATTGACATCCATTGCCATTGCAAACAGCGTACCAAAACCCGAACGAAAAGGTAATCGGTTGCTTCACAATACCTTCGGAGAGGAAATTGCGCAAGACAGCATGGAGTATATCAATCTATTATGTACATGATTCCGACATCTGACTGAGGGCGGATTTGTATTATCCCTGAGTTTAGGCATGTAATCTATTGTCCGGCAATATCTTCAAAACAATACCGGAATTTGTCGGGTTTCTTGACAACTAAGAAACTCGGGATAGTTACTGGGACAAATTGGCCGACAGCCAGCAGAATCGACTTTGGGTATCTCCCCCTTGACACTTGCAGGTATCTCGAGTAAGTTGGACGTGCACCAACTCGGAGCACCCAAATGGTCTCCGAAAAGTCGGGTGCTTAGCCGGAAGGAGCAGGCTATAAAACCAACAGATCAGGACATAGCGCTAGTCGCCTTGCGCGAGTATGCCGGCGTTGGACCGCGGACTTTCCAGCTTCTGATGACGCATTTTGAGAAGGTGGAAAAGATATTTGAATCGCTGCCCGGAGAGATCGCTGAACTGCCGAGGATGTCGGCAGAGCGCGAAGAACAAATCCGCGCCTCGATGGAAAATGCGCCGTTTATCCGCAAGCGGCAGTCGAAGCTTCATGAGCGTGGTATTGAACTGACCACCGTTTTTCATCTGGACTACCCAGAGACGTTGCTGGCGATTGCCGCCCCACCACCATTGTTCTACTGGAAAGGTGACTTCGATGCTTTGCGCGGCAACTGTGTGGCAATTGTCGGCTCTCATGCAGCCAGCAGCGCGGGTATCGCTGAGGCAGTCAGGCTGGGAAAAATGATCTCGGCCACAGGTGCGATTGTTGTCTCCGGCCTGGCACGGGGAATCGACAGCGGCGCTCATCTTGGTTCACTGAAGGGTGGCGGCAAAACAATTGCTGTCCTCGGCTGCGGTTTTGATGACATCTATCCTCCTGAAAATATGGCCTTGGCTGACAATATCGCCAAGCAGGGTTTGCTATTGTCGGAGTATCCGCCGGACACAGAGGTCTCGGTCGGGCGGCTGATGGCTCGCAATCGATTGATCGTCGGGCTGGCCAGATCGGTGATTGTGGTGGAAACAACGGCCGATTCCGGCGGCACTGCCGATGCGATCACCGAAACCTTGCGCCAAGGCAAGACGTTGTTCACTTGTTTCAATCCTAACCGCAAAGGGGCCGCAACCAACAACGTAGGTGCAGTACAGCTCGCAAACGAGGACGACTGGAAAATGGTACTGCAATACATGGTATAGACGCGATGGATCACGAAACTCGGGTGAAAGTGTTGAAGCAGATTGTCGATGAGGCGGTGTTTCGGCTAACGTCAGGTGATGCCACGCTTCCCGAAGCAGAACTCATAGTTCAACGCGTCCGCAACCAAGCGCGGTTGCTCTTGCCCGACAAGATGCAGACATTTGATCTAATCTATCAGAGCCGACTGCAACGAGTAATAGATCAATTCATCCGGCCCAAGCACATTGATTGACAATTATTTCACGATAGCCGCCTGCGTCCAGGCGGAAATCAAGATCGAGCGGTCAAGGTTCATCGGTACGGCAATGCCCGTGTCGTCCAAGACTGCCGCAGAGGAGGAATATCATCTTCTTCAGAAGAAATACTATGACGCCACGCACAATTGTTTTGCTTATGCCACCGGCAGTGGCTTGGATACCGTTTTTCGTTTTTCTGATGATGGCGAACCTTCCGGCACGGCTGGCAAGCAGATTTATGAAACCATCCAGTCGCGGAAACTCACCGATATTCTGGTCGTGGTAACCCGCTATTTTGGGGGCGTCAAGTTGGGTACCGGAGGACTTGGTCGTGCCTATCGTGAGGCGGCAAACGCGGCACTGGATCAGGCTAAGGTTGTCGAATACTTTCTGATGCAAACCTGCAAACTGATCTTCGCGCATGAGCAGGTTTCCGCCGTAATGAGAGTAATGTCTGATTTCAATCTGAAGCCGATCGAAACACACTACGGTGAGCAAGTGGAATTGATCGCGACAATCCGCCTGGGACTCTTTGAGCAATTTCGTCTGGCGGTTATCGATCGAACTCATGGCAAAGCTATCGTCGAATATATTGGAGCGGGCGCATGATTGACTGGCTGGTCAAGCTCGACACCCAATTGTTTCTCTTCTTCAATAATGCTCTGGCTAACTCGGTCTTCGACAGGTTGATGCCGATTGTCACCAACGATTGGGTACTTCGCGTAGTCTTTTTGATCATTATCGTCTTGCTGCTAATCTTTGGCAAAAAACACGGGCGTGTCGCGGCGCTGCTTTGTGTAGTCGCCGTCGTGCTCTCCGATCAGGTTTCCTCGCATCTGATCAAACCTATGGTCGCAAGAGTGCGCCCTTGCCATATTATTCCGGACGTTCATCTGCTGGTTGCTTGCTCGCAAGGGCTGTCGTTTCCGTCTTCGCATGCCGCCAACTCCTTTGCGATAGCTACTCTGATTTCGCTTTCCTATCGCCGAAAAGTCTGGTTGTACATGACGATTGCAGCGATCGTCTCTTACTCGCGCATCGCAGTTGGTGTGCACTATCCGTTCGATGCGTTGGCTGGGGCACTTGTCGGCGTCCTCTGCGCTACAGTAGTGTTTGCTGCCTATCAAGGGACTGTTGCAAAATGAGGTTTTTGTTGATCGTGGATTATTATGTGGGGTATATTAGAGGGCAAAGAGTTTACGGAAGATGGGGCGACAGGTGAGTTTGATTGTACGTCGTCAAACCAATTTAGACACGAGGTGGTGAAAGTTAGTATACGGTTTGAGCGTTGGCAATCATCTTTCGGTAGTGCTTCCTCCTCAGTTTTAGAGTTCGTTGTTTGATCGGCTTTCTTCTTTCCAAGATCTCCAGATTCCGTGCAAAGTAGACATCCGCCGGTGTGACGTTGTTGAGCGATTCGTGGTAGCGCTCGTTGTTGTAGTAATCGACGAAGGCGCCGATTCGGGTTCGCAGTTCCTCCGGCGAGTAGTAGTGCTCCAGCAGGATGATGTTTTTCATTGAGCGGTGATAACGTTCGATCTTTCCCTGGGTCATCGGATGAAACGGTTTGCAGCGAACATGGCCAATGTCTTGGCCGGAGAGGTAGCTCTTGAGTTCCCCCGAGATGTAACAGGGGCCGTTATCTGATAGCAGTCGGGGCCGAGAGACCACCCGAGCATCTCCCACGCCGGAAACAGCAATGGCGTCTTCAACCGTCTCCTTCACGTCGCTGGTCGCCATCCCCGGACAGAGCCGCCATGCCAGAATATAACGCGAATAGTCATCCAACACCGTCGAGAGAAAGTACCAACCCCAGTGAACCACCTTCAGGTAAGTGAAGTCGGTCTGCCAGAGTTCGTGGATCCGTGTCGTCGGCTGAACAAACTTGTCCCGAGCAGTCAGGACCATAAACGCCGGACTGGCAATCAGATCGTTGGCCTTCAATATCCGGTAGACTGTCGACTCCGAGATAAAGTATCCGCGCTGATCAGTGATCTGCCAAGCCAGTTCTCGCGGGGTCTTCTCGGTATGCTCCAAGGCGATCTCGA
>JAPLUP010000177.1 GCA_026397575.1 Candidatus Zixiibacteriota bacterium | reverse complement strand
TATCTTCGACGCCGAGCGTGATCATGATCCAAGGGGAGAAGACGAAAGTCACGATGATCATCGAGAAGAGCGTGTTGGCGAAAACATACATCGCCCACGCAAACAGAGACTGTCGCATCCCGCTCTCGGTTTTCTGCATACGATTCTCTAACATTCGCGCGGCTCAGCCTGAATTGGCCGCAGTAACGGTGGTGGAACGTTCCGCCGTTGGGTGCATAGACAAAGCCGGGTGCACTCTTTCACACTATGTTGTCTTCAGAATCCCAGCTCTACCGCAATCGACCTCATACCATCAAGCGCCAGCGTCATGAACTCTTCCAGCGTCAGCCCAAGCTGATCACACTTGGCGATCGCGTCCCGACGTGCTCCTACGGCAAAGCGCTTGTCCTTGAACCGTTTTAGGATCGACTTAACTTCCAATTGCTCCAGCTTCTTGGATGGGTGCATGAGCACTGCCGCTGTAATCAGACCGGTTGTCGGGTCGGTGGCGTATATCGCCCAGTCCATCTGTGACTGACAAACGACATGTTCCGCATGCGCTTGAATCGCGTGCACCATGTCGGGATCGATTTCGGGATAGGCGGTCAGCCATTCCTTCGTGAGGAACGTATGGCGCTCCGGTGTGTCAACGGTCTCGGCATAGTCTAGATCATGCAGCAGTCCGACCAATCCCCAGCGTTCGGGGTCTTCTCGGAATTGCGTTGCCAGCCGCCGCATTACCGCCTCAACACTGATAATGTGCTTGATCAGATTATCCTGTGTAATCTTCTCGCAAACGAGCTGATAAGCTGTATCTCGATCCACGGTCACCTCAAATGTTAATCAACAAATGCCCAGTTGAAGCCCCACCAGATCGCCCGTCCCGGTTGGTGATACCCACCAAAGTAGTAATTGGCATTAAGCAGATTCGTGTAATTGTAAAAGAAGTGAAAGCTCTTCAAGTCAAAACTGAAATAGGCTTCCGCAAGCATTCGCGCGTCATCACTGCCACTGCCGAAATACTGTGCGGACGCTGAGCGAACGCGCCCACCAACGGCGGCATTTAGCATGATCTTCAGCTTGCGTACCGGGAAACGTACGCCCGCGTAACCCGATGCCTGATGCTGCGGGCCTTCAGTGAGATTGATGCCGTCGTGATAGACATTCCGAAACGCATACGACGCCTGCCCGTAAAAACCCTTCGGCAGTGTCAGCCGTGCAGTCAGCGCGGTAAAGAAAAGATTGCGGTCGACAGCAACGGCGCGATAGCTGCCGTTGGCATAAGTCTCATAGTCAACCTGCCACCCCGGCAGACCGTGAAAATTGACATAACCGGCGCGCGCCTCTGACGTAACAAAACGGCTGAAAGAGCCGCGCAGAAGAATCTCGACGCTGTTGGCATACCCCGATTCGAGTTGTTCGTTCCCGCTGATTCTGTAATCGACGTTGGTGTCGAGCAGCGCCCCGGATACCGGTCGCAGATAGAGCATTTCTGGTTGTGGCGTGAACACCCCTCGCGAAGCGATTGCTGCCACTGACCGCAGCGAATCAATTCGGTATTCCGCGCTCAGTGTGGCGGCCGGTTTGATTCGCAGATCGTTAGAACCACGCAGAGAGAAATTGCCATAGGCGTTGATTCTGTCTGTCAGGGTCAGAAGATCGGAGGCGCCGATGTTGTAGTAGAGTGTGTTATGCGCTTTCTGATTCTCCGTATAGCGCAAATAGCGCAGGTCTCCACCCAGCTCGAAGTTGTTTGGTGTGCCCTCAGTCTGTCGCGCGAGGTGAAGATCGGCGATTTGAAACCGCTGATGTGACTGAAGTCTCTCATAGGCAATCCTCTGATCGTCGTTGCGATAGACCAACGATGCGCGGTAATTGACCTTCTCATTCTCGTAGTAAGCAACCTGCGTGCTGATAGCCGAGCAGTTGTCGGACAAGTCTCCGTAATAACGAACCCCACTCGGATAGAAGATCTTGTCGCCGATCAAGCGGTTGAGTGACAGACCGATCGTGGTTGCCAGATTGCGCGCAATCACTGGTCGACTTACCAGACGCAAGCGATTGAGTTTGCTGCCGGAATAGGAGTAATCACGGTTCTTCCTGATGAACGTGCCGTCGACGTTTACTATTCCCGCAGCGCCGAAATGATTCTCGAAAGTGAACGATGTATTCGCAAACCCGCGGGTGCCGTGGGTCACGAATATTTCGCTCTGCGAGGTGTCGTCGTCGGGAAGTTGCGACTGTTGATACACGACAAACGGTCTGCCAAACGGCGATCCTGCTCCCGCCAGCGTCGGAGACAGAAGCTGATATCCCTCCGCCGGTTCCATGCGAGTGTACTCTTCTGACCCGGGCAGCGGAACGGGATTAGCGAATGATTCATCGCCTGTCAACGGATCGACGCGCGATAAGGCAGATGGGCTCAGCCCGGAAGGATAGACACCTTCGAACTCGCCCCATTGTGACGAGGACAACCGGAAGAGCAGCGGATCATATTCGAATCGCGATGATGCTTGTGGCAAATCGAAGTCGACGGCAGCATCTCCCTGTGATCCGAACAGAAGTGTCAGGAGACTGTCGAGGTGAGGAGTCAATTTCTTGAATGGCTTGGGTGCTTTCAGCAGGGGTGCAGGTGCTGCAACAGAATCCGCTTTCGTGGTCGAATCAACTGACACGGCCCGCGTCGAATCGGCTTTCGGTATGATCTCAGGCGGCGAAACGCGTGTTGAGTCTGCTGCCAATAGTACAACTGACAGGCAACAAACCCAGACCCATATAAGAGCAAGCCACTTCAACCGATCAGACTCCCGAGTTTCATAACACCGGCGACAGGTCACATTTGTCCTGCATTGCCGGTACTAATTCAGGCGGAAGATACCGACTTTTTTCAATTTAGCAAGCAGCGGAAAGAGCAGCACAAAGAAGAGAGCATTTGATACGATGGTGATCAATGCAAATCCCCCCGACATCGCCAACCGCGCCCAAAACGGTCCCAACAGCCACGCATCGGCTACGGACACCGGTACTTGATAGATAAGCGCCGTCAATAGCCCCAGCAGCGATAACGGCACGACACCGGTGCGATAGTCATCGTAGCCAAGGCGGTTTGTGAACAGCCCACCAAGCGCTCCGATGATCAAATAGGCCAACACCTGTGCCGCAAGGATCGGCAGCATGGCCAAACCATAGGGATTGAACAGCGATATCAGCAGGGCACTCATGATGCCGGTGAGCGCGCCGCCGGTTACGCCGAGGTAATAGCCGGCATAAAAGACCAGAAGAATTGAGAGGGTGGCGTTTGGAATCGACATTAGCACAAACGAGCCGACGTATGCCAGAGCCGAAAAAACTCCAACCGCCGCGACTCGTTTTGCACTCAACGGATCACCAGCACCTTGAACGTCTTATCAGTGTCACCAATCCAAACCTGTACGACATAAACGCCTGGTGACACTTCCTCACCGTATTCATTCTTGCCGGACCATCTCAATTCCACTTCGCCGTTTTTGACCACGCCCTTTTGAGCGGAGAAAATCTTCTCACCGGCGCTAGTATATACCTTCATCTGAAGCGTAGACTTCTCGATCGCCCGAAGAACCCAAACGCGCAGCGATCGATTGGACTCCTGCGGGTCGGAGAGTATTATCTTCGAGGGAAAATAGACTATTAGGTTACCCTTGAAGACGATCGACGTGTCGTCCACACTGAAGTGGTACTGGTTGTTGATGAGGCGGAGGGCTGGATTCACCAGCGTCGGCATCACCACAATATCGGTGTAGGAATTGAAGTCTTCTTTCTTTACTTCAAACGTTTCCTTGTCCCCATGGAGTTCAGCATCGACCCATACGGGCGTGGTGGAGTAGTTCTGGTCAAACGCCATGACCGATAGACGCCAGTCAAAATTACCGCCGGACTTCTCGGCATCAAATCCAAACGTCAACACCGAGTCGAGAGAAGTCGTCTTGAAATCGAGGTAGTTGATGCCAAAATCATCAGGGAAAAACCGATAGTCACCGGTCGAATCCGGCTTGATCGGGTAGCTGCTGTAGATGCGAATGTACGGATACTTATCTCCCGCCAATTCGAACTCAGTCGGAACCATGGGATAGTTGGCCGCTTCCTCGAAAAACTGCCCCGGCCGAGCGCGCGCATTGGGGTTCAACTCCGGATCACCTGTAAAATACAGCCAACGACCATACTCCGCCCAGGCGTGGGGCAAGTCGACTTGTCCGCCGGTCATGTCATTCAGCGCGGCCTGAATTGCGCTCTCGAGAAAGTTCGGCCCGGACACGTCGCCGCAATACTCCCAAGCTTTTCTGATAATCTCCTTGCCGAATCGTTGCGACAAATACATCGGAAAAACGCCGGCGCCATAACAGTAAAGCGTTGACCAGTCGCCCGACGGTGAAGAGGCAAATGTGCGCAGTGAATGATGCACATAGGGAAAGTATGATTGAAGATACCAGTAGTAGTCATTGACGTTGTCGTAGGTCTCTTCTTCCATCCAAACCGCGGACATTTCCATCCAATACGGGTTCACCTTCGAGCAACTCGCATCAGTGCATGCTTCTCTTGCATCATACCAAAATTGAATCGCATGGAAGAACTCGTGCGCCATCGTCACCTGCACCGCCTCAATTGGCCGGTCTCGGTAACCTGTGAGTTGCTCGTAATGAGTGAACAGTTGCATCCATGACGTCGCTTGTATTCGGGAACCATTGGTGATGAAAGGTTCTGGCCACGTTGCACCATAAAGGTTTGCAATCGGAGCCGTGAGGTATATGTCGTAGAGCGGACCCTGGCCCCAGTAATAATCGCCGTCGTTAAGTGGTTCGTGAAGACCAAGCTGGTCTATGTGATGCGCCCAGACCGAGTCGGCGATGCGTGCGACAATCTCGACGTAGTCCGGCACCCCGTTAGCGTTATGATCTCCGTAACTCGTGTCAATCCGATGAACACTGCCGGCACTATCGGCGTAATGAATCCGAAAATGGCCTGCCGGCGAGTCAAAGTACTTCGGGATATCCTTAGCGTACCAGCGGCTCACGCTATCGGCAAAACCAAGCGCTTGTCGATACTGCAAAGACAAGGCCATCGCCTGTAAAATGTAGGGAGTACCGCACTTAATGATCGGTAGACTGTCACCTGCAGATACACTCGGGTTGTTCAGACGATCAAAGAATGGTTTGATGCTTTGATACGCGTCCGCCATCTCGTCAGCAAAGCAGACAGCCGGCAGCAACGCAAATGCGAGCAATGCGGCGGCTAAGACGATGCTTCGGAAAGTCACGGCAACTCCTTTCGGTTCATTGTCATTTATTGCGGGCTTGGATAAAGTCTTTCATTCGCGCCAGCACCCCATAAGGTACGCGCTGATTTCCCATTTCCGATCGCGGGTCGTTGCGGCCATGCCAGTCGGACCCGCCTGAAATCAGCAAACTGTTACGGGCAGCCATCTCTTTGTAATGACGTACTTGGGCCGGTGTGTGTTTAGAATGATATACTTCAAGACCATCCATCCCGACGCCCTTCATGAAGGCAATTGCGTCATCGCGGCGAGTTGAGCCCGGGTGCGCCATCACGCTGATGCCACCGGCCTGATGCACCAACTCAATGGCCTCTGCCGGATCAAAATGGGTCTTGGGTACGTAGGCCGGCGCGTGGTAGCCAAGATAACGGCTGAACGCTTCGTCGAAAGTATGCACATACTCTTCTTTCAGAAGCGCATCGGCAACATGGACTCTGCCAAGCGTGGCGTCTTTCGCCATGCGCTGGACTGTTTCCATTTTTAGATCGATTCCCAACTCGTTTAGCTTCTCTACGATCAGGATTCCGCGCTTGAGCCGCTCCAGTTGATAAAACTTCACCTTGTCGGCTAATGGCGCGTAAGCAGGATCAATGAAGTAGGCGAGCAAGTGAATATCGGCGTCCTGATAATGGCACGACAGTTCCACGCCGGTGATCAGTTCGATGCCTTCGGCAAACTGCCGTGCCTCGTCAATCGCAGACAGACTGTCATGGTCGGTGATTGACAGAGCCGATAGTCCTAATTGGCGGGCATGATGCACCGTTTCCTCAGGTGAACACGATCCATCGGAATGGCGTGTGTGTAGGTGTAAGTCTATTAGTCTTTCCGACATCCGATCCTCTCGATTACCATTTCGCGTGCGACCTTTACTCTGTCCTCAGCTTGAGCCAGAATCTGCCGAGCTTCTTTGTCGATGTTTTGGGCAGTGGCCTTGTCCTGAATGCCCGGCAGGTTGATTTGCACGTTGTAGAACGCCCCTTCAACCGCCGTGTGTGCCAAGAGCGAGCCGACTCCGGCGTCACTCACCGAATTGACGTTGCCGATTCCTGCAATCTGAATTGCCAGATCAAGCGCCTGCAACGACTTGTTCATGACCTCCAGAGGCATACGCGTCGCCGTGATCGTCGCTTTTTGGATCGCCTCATGCCGCTGCTTCTGTTGTTCATCGGTTTCCTTCGGCAGTTTCATCGCCGCCATCACAGCATCAAACGCTGATGCGTCGCGCTGCACCAACTCATATAGCTCATCTTTCAGCTTTTCGGTCTGACTCAGAATCGCCGTCACCTGATCCTGCACTTCGGCGTATTTCTTCTTGCCGAGCGTCAATCGGCACACCATCGAAGCTAATGCCGCCGCGAGTGAGCCTGCCGCTGCCGAAACCGAGCCGCCGCCGGGAGCAGGCGAAGAGGATGCCACACTCTCGACGAATGTCGACAGTCCCTGACGCGTGCCCTGGCCTTCCGAAGCCTGGTTCAAACGCTCCTCAAGAATCTGTTCTTTGCTGAAGTTCTCCAGCATCAGATACCACCGCGCCGAATTGCTGATCGCCTCACTCGGCACCAGCCCGACGATTTCGGTCGAGGTCACCATCGTACCCCAGCGCGCCGCCTCCGACTTGATCGTCTCCAACACGCGGTAAAGCGGTGTCTGTAAGTAGTTGGTCATGTTAATCGAAACCTGCACGCAATTACGGTCGGCTATCTCGAATCCCAGCGCCCGGCAGAAAGCAAAACCGCCGGTATTTGAGCGAATCGCCTTGGCAATCCGCTTGGCGATATCAATATTGTTCGTTCCGAGATAGGCGTTGAACGCGATAAGGGGGAAGCGCACGCCGATCGCGATCGCGCCCGCTTGTTCATGCATCTTGCGCGGACCATAATCCGGTTCCAGTTCCGGGTCGGTTGCAATCTTTGCTTTGATCCCCTCATACTCGCCATGCTTATTTCGGATGTTGGGCAGACTCTGTCGCTCCACTCGCGTTGCCGCCTGATCGTACAGATATACCGGAATCTCCAACTCCCTGCCGACCTGTTCGCCAAGCGCTTTAGCCAACTCGATACATTCCTCGGTAGTCATCTCACTGATCGGAACGAATGGGCAAACATCGGTCGCGCCCATACGTGGATGTTCTCCCTTGTGCGTCCGCAGGTCGATAACCTCCGCCGCTTTCTTGATTCCTAAGAACATCGCCTTCTTCATGGCGTTCGGTTCGCCGGCCACAGTGACAACGGCGCGGTTATGGTCTTTGTCCATTTCCGAGTCAAGCAACACGACTCCGGGGACTGACGTAATCGTATCGGTAATACTCTTGATGATTTCCGGCCGTCTGCCTTCAGAAAAATTCGGAACACATTCAACGATCTTTGCCATTTCAATACCTCGGTGACATTATCAACGCATCTTGAGTCGGTCCCGCACGACCGCCCAGATCAACGGCAACATGATTTCATGATGCCCGGCAAAATCGTAAGCCGTAGCCCCCAGCAAACGCGGGCGCTTGACAAAATTGTTGTGCGGTCGATAAAGACTGATCATATCAAAGTTTGCTGCCGTAAATTTCGTGAACCTGGGATCCAGATTCCGCGCAATCGCGATTGCCTTCAGAAAGACTTCCGGCAGAATCACCGCCGAGCCAAAATTGAGGGCGACTCCGCCGTTCTTCAAGTGCCTGACGTTTTCGCAGAATATCCGAAAGTCGATCTGCGATGCCGCACCAGCCTTAGCGCCGTCATAGCCTTCATGGGCGCTGACGACATCGGTGCCGATTGCTACGTGCACTGTCGCCGGTATCTGCAATCGTTGCGCCGTGGCAAAAACCGACGCGCTGCGGTATTTTGCCTTGAAACCGTTTATCAACATTCCCGCCGCTTCGCCGAGACCGATCTCGCGCTCGTCTGCCAGAGAGAGAATGCCGGCATACAACTCACCCGTTTCGCGAGTCATTCCAAATTGCCCCGCCGTGATCGCCGCCTCCACATCCTCGGATGTCG
>JAPLUP010000285.1 GCA_026397575.1 Candidatus Zixiibacteriota bacterium | reverse complement strand
TGACAGTACAGCTGTGGCAGTGGCATTTCCCCACTTTATTAAAGACTTGGACACCAATGTTCTCTGGGCAGCCTGGACGATTTCAATCTATTTGCTCGCGGTCACGAGCGTCATGCCGTTGATGGGCAAGTTGAGCGACAGCTTTGGTCGCAAACCGGTCTTTCTGATTTCTCTCATCCTATTTACAGCCAGCTCCCTTGCCTGTGGTCTTGCACCCAACATCTACACGTTGATCATCTTTCGGTTTATTCAAGGGATTGGAGGAGCCAGTTTTCTCCCAACGGCATCTGGCATCGTGAGTGATCAATTTCCAGAGCACCGGGAAGCAGCCATTGGTCTATTTACAACGATCTTTCCTGTCGGAGGCATTATTGGTCCAAACCTGGGGGGCTGGATTGTAAGTCAATATTCCTGGCGGTATATTTTCTATATCAATTTACCTATCGGCGTGGGTCTGATCGCTCTGATTTTGGTCCTGCTAGAAGACTCGAAGATCATTTCTCGACCCCATATCGATTTTGTGGGAGCTTCTTTTTTCTTCGGAACAATACTCTTCCTGATGCTTGGTCTAAATCTTGTCGCTGAGAACTTCTCCATCACGTCTTTCCTTCTCACAGCCCTCTTCTTAATCGTCAGCCTTTCTTTTCTCTATCTATTTTTTCGTCATGAGAAGAAGGATGCCAATCCCCTTCTGGATATGGTTTTGTTGAGATCGAAGCCTTTTCTGGCAGCAAACCTGTATAACATGATTGTAGGTGCCGGAGTTCTCGCTATCTTCTCCTTTATTCCGCTCTATGCCACCTCCGTACATAAGTTGTCTGCCTTGGCGAGCGGCATGATACTGACTCCTCGCTCTCTCGCGGTCATTCCTGCCTCAGCGGTCACGAGCTTTCTACTCAAGCGCTGGGGTTACCGACAGCCGATGCTGATAGGTCTGATCATCATCTCTCTTTCAACCGTCCTTCTGGGTGGTGAAGGGTTTCAGCTGTTGAGAATCATAGGTCACCATCTGGGAGTTGCTGAGATCCTAGCCCTCCTGATGATGATCAGTGGGATTGGTATGGGAATTGCTCTACCGGCTTCCAACAATGCGTGCATCGAACTCATGCCTGAAAAGGTGTCTACCATCGTGGGACTTCGAGGAATGTTCAGATCTGTTGGAGGAGCGTTTGGAATTTCGTTGATGACAATGATCCTTCACTTGAGTTCCACCCCTGCCAATGGCTTTAGAACGATCTTCGTCTCTTTTGGCCTGGGGCTTTTGTTGACGATCCCTCTTGTCTTTCTTATGCCCACGGGGAAAAAAGAGGAGACTACTGTATCGTCCCCTTTGAAAATTTCCTTGAAGTAAGCAATAGTAGATCTAACAGGGGGTCTAACAAAATGGAACCAACCAACAAACTGGTGAATCCTATGTTGACGGATTTCTACCAGATCACCATGGCTTATGCCTATTGGAAAGCCGGGGTGTACGAAGAGGAGGCTGTCTTTGACCTTTTCTTCCGCCAGAATCCTTTTCACGGAGAGTTCGCCATCTACGCCGGCCTCGAGGAGAAGCTCAGACTCCTCGAGAATTTTCATTTCAGCAGTGACCACATTGCTTATCTCAAAGACCAGATGTCGCAATGCGACAAACAATTTTTTGACTGGCTTAAGAACGTCGATTGCTCCGGAATCAAAATCCACGCTTTGAAAGAGGGAACGATCTCTTTTCCTCGCGTGCCTCTCATGAGGGTACAGGGGCCTATAGCGATCGCTCAGTTGCTCGAAACAGCCTTTCTTACACTGACCAATTATCCGAGCTTGATGACAACGAACGCGGCTAGATATCGCTTAGTGGTGGGGTTTGAGAAAAGCTTGATTGAATTTGGTTTGCGAAGGGCCCAAGGACCTGATGGAGGGGTTTCAGCCT
The DNA here is from genome assembly GCA_026397575.1 of Candidatus Zixiibacteriota bacterium. Classification (GTDB taxonomy): domain Bacteria; phylum Zixibacteria; class MSB-5A5; order CAIYYT01; family CAIYYT01; genus CAIYYT01. The sequence continues at coordinate 219 of JAPLUP010000285.1, read as the reverse complement.
CCCGCTACAGCTATATGGGCGGTTTTGATGGAACAAGCAATGTTCTTGCAGGCTTTCTTTTCGGTGTGCCCATCAAGGGAACTCATGCCCACTCTTATGTGCAATCTTTTACAGGCATCGGGGATTTGAAGAATCGTACCCTTGTCGGAGCAGACGGCAAGGCCCACGATTTTGTCAAAATGGTTTTGGAAATCCGTGCAGAATCAGCTTTAAATAACA
>JAPLUP010000658.1 GCA_026397575.1 Candidatus Zixiibacteriota bacterium | reverse complement strand
AAGCGATTCCAGCGGTAGCGAACTGTGTTCACGGCGCTCATTGAACCGATCCGTCAACAACCGGATACCGTACATCCCCGAGGTAACCTTGCTCACCTCGGCCTGACCGTAGAGCGTCGAGACCTCGAGCCAATCCCACGTCTTTCTGGATAGATGAATCCCAAACGGAAAGTAGCTATGCAGTATCTTAATCAGCGATTTCGTGTTCTGTATCGACGACGGTTCACTCACTTGTCCATACTCCTACAACCAGTCTCCGGGGTGCCCCACCGCTTGCGGTGGGACTCTCCGCTTCCGTAGGCCAGGAGCCCTGCGCTCCTGACATTCCTCTCCGCTTCCGTAGGTCAGGAGCCCTGTGCTCCTGACATTCCGCCGCAGGCGGAAATCATTCTCAGTTGTGTCAGGTCTTAGCCCCGCTCAACGGGGCGCGACCTGACACCCTGCGCCCCACTCTGTAGCCCACCCAAAGCGAAGCGTCGGGTGGGCTTTTTCCGTCCCTTCAATCACGCATCGACACTCCACCACTTCCAACTAAGACTTAATTACCTAATTGGCAACACCTTTATCGCTACGTCAGTCAGCCCGCATCGAAAATGCGCACCACTCGTATCACAACATGGAACCAATCACTCGGTACTGATTGCACGCCTCCCGTTATCTGCTGAGTTTCCCTAACTCCGTATGCCCTGAACCCTCTTTCCTCAAGGTCTTTCAAGAGCATCGCGAGATTCGTTCTGGCTTGAACTAAGTAGTAGGCCTCAGAATCGCCGGACAGGTCTCCATAGTCCTCTGCAGCCTGCAAAAATCCGCCTACAGCCTCGACCTCCTCCGGTGTTTTCAATTCATCATAATCAAACGAGGCTGTGTCGGCACCGCTTATCAGATCTGCTACATCCTTTCCGCTTGACAATCGGCGAAGAGATCTCGGAATCTGCGTCTTCACACGAGATATCTTGACTGGCTTGATTATTACTTCCTCTGCAAGCTTGTAACGAACCCACTTCTCATGGCTCGCTTTCATATCTCGAAGAGCTTCTAATGTGTATGTTTCTGGTTGATCATCCACTAGCTTGTGATGCACGCGACACAGTAGAAGGAGGTTCTCTTCCGAATCGATACTATTGGTGGTCACGGACGGATCATATCGGGGGCCCGCTGGTCTGCCGGAGACTATGTGACACTCATCGCCGACAACTGATTCGTTGTTTCTGTCAGATGCATCAACGACTAGTTCCTTCCTGCAGAACGCACACATATTCCCGGATCGTGCCCAGAGAACTTTTCTTACCTTGTCCGAAACTGACACTATGCGACCTCTTTCGCGTTCATTTTCAATGGTCTTTCGTTCAAAATCGTTGTCTCGCAAATGGCCGTTGAATTTTCCCACTTTCCTGTCATTTACCCATTGGTTGAAACCGACTCCAGCTTTTCCACTGACTAAAGTCAATTTGCATCCACTCTTGTGTAGGCTGGGTTCACCAAGGGTGGGTCCCGCCCTCAATTAAGACTTAATCGCTTAATTGGCAACACCGTTCTCCTCAACCTTGACCCTCTTTTGGTCGGTTCGTGATTACGTAACATGCACGGTGGCCAGCTAGTCTCAGTGAGGCGTGATAACTACCGCACTCAGCACAATCTTGCGAATCCGTCATCCGTGATGTCATGGCTTGAGGAGGAGCCAAGGTCTATCATGAAGCAGCTGTAACGCACTTTGGTAAATTTAATCACCCAAACCTCAAATAAAACTTTTGGGCATCATAATACTCTGTCACACAGCCACATACAAACCGTGGATAATCACAGCCATAAATTGATTCTGCCACGAAATCGAAAATGCTGATTCGCGCAAACCCAATATCCATGCGGGTCAGCGAAAAGGTGAAAATGGCAATATTGGTGTAAGTAACAGGGAGACAATGCCTTGATGCAAAATAGTCAAATGTTGAAGTATTATGGGAGTTGGAAATGAAGCAAATCAGAATCGTAGGTTAAAAACCGCTTCGATTTTGACGCTTTGTTGTCTCGCGGACATACTCTTTCGCTCCGAACGCGCCTCGCCAAAATCGCAAGAGCAAACGAAGCCTCACACTGACTGCAAACTGCTGCAGCTGTGACAAAGAGATGTGATAATCACAAATATATCCAGAAAGGATGATTTTATGAAAATCAAAGATGTTCTGCATTGGCTCAGGGATGCTCACCCTCGTTCTCTCGGAATCACTGGCATTTGCTTTCTGTTTAGATGCTTTACGGAAATAAGTGCACTGCCATTGCCGTGCTGGATGAGGTTTATTGGTTTCTTTTTGTCACTCCTTGGACTAATTTGGGTCTTGATTCGCTTCCCACGGTGATCGCTGCCTTCTAGGTTTCTCCAACACTCAATCTTCAGCACATATACTTTCCTCCACTGTCTCGCCGCTTACTGTGTCCTTTCCCAGCAAGACAATGTGACGAAATCACCGAACAGTTGCGTCTCCACCCCTACTCCCCACAATTTCCTTGACTTCCTTTCCACCTTTACGTAACATAATTATCTTGTTAATGAATTGACCGTAGGAGTAGCATGAAGAGAACGTACCAACCATCCAACCGCAAACGCAAGAACGATCATGGTTTTCGCGAGCGGATGTCGACTAAGGGCGGCCGCTTGGTGTTGAGCCGCAGACGCCGTCACGGTCGGAAAAAACTAACGGTTTCTGACGAAAGATAATAGTTTTGACAGGGGTAAAAGTCTGGCGGACCAAGGACTCATTCGACAGACTATGTTGCAGGGTGCGCGACGGGAAAGCGATCACTTTATCGTCTACCGGCACGATTCTGTATTGGGCAAGACGCAGTTTTGTTTCAAAACGCCCAAGCGGCTCGGTAATGCCGTTCGCCGCAACCGTATAAAACGCTTGATGCGTGAATTTATCCGGACGCACAAACCGCTTTGGCCCGCTTCCTCCGCGGTCGTGTTGCTCCCCAAACACGGAACCTTTGAATTGGATTTCCAGCAGGTGTCAGCCGAGCTTCAACAGTTGTTTGGCCATGAATAAAATCCTCGGCTTCGCGGCCTCGTATCTGGTCAAAGCTTATCAACTTGCCATCGGACCGTTTCTCCCCAAGGTCTGCCGCTATCATCCTACCTGCTCGCAGTATTCCCTTGAAGCCTACCGCCGCTACGGTATGCTCAAGGGCACATCGATGACCCTTAAACGGCTGGGACGCTGCCACCCATGGCACCCCGGCGGCTATGATCCGGTAGAGTAATCCCATGTTTGATCGCAACACTGTTATCGCCTTTATTCTCATCGTCGTCATCTTTATTGTCTGGCAGTTATGGTGGGTTCAGACCGCGCCGCCACCTCAGCCGCAGGCAGTCCCTGTCGCCACCGATACGCTCGTCACGGATACTCTCGGACGTGCCGTCTCCAAGCCGTCCGACAGCACCAAGATTGCCACGATCGACACGACAGCCATCATCTCGGACACAATCCCCGAGAGACAGATTGAAATCACTACCGACCTGTATCACGCCGTACTTTCCAATCGGGGCGGCGGTATTGTCCTACTCCAATTGAAGAAATACAAGCATGCCGACAGCAGCCGCGTCAATCTCATTCCCCAAGGATCGCAAGCGACACCAACTCTCCTCTCCTACGGCAAGAACTTTAGTGATAAGAACTTAGCCTATTCAGTAACCGGCGATTCGTTGCTGCAAGCCAGTGGCGCCCAAACCCAGATCGTCACTTTCACTGCTATCGTTGCCGGCAAAGGGCAAATCGTCAAGGAATTCGTCTTTTACGGCGACAAGTACAACTTCGATGTCAACCTGACGATCAACGGCGTTCGCGAAATCGGCCTCGAACGCGAATATGTTCTTGCTTGGCTACCCGCCATTCCACCGAGCGAGAAGAACCTGCTGGATGACTATTCCAACTATAAGGGTGGCGTCTATCTTTCCGGGGAGATGTACAAAATTGACAAATTTGAGCAGAATCGACTTAAGGACGACCCTTCCGGTTCCGCCCAATGGGCCGGCTCGCGCTCGAAATACTTTGCTTATGCCATTATCCCCAAAGAAAATCTCAGCACCGGCGCCTCTTTCCGGGGCGAAAAATCGACCGAGACAATCGCCGGTTTATCTCATGAGCGTCGCGCCATTTCCGCCGGTATCGTTATGCCGTTCGGCTCCCAGGACAACCTGAGCAACAAGTTCACCATTTTTGCCGGACCGCTCGACAGCCGCGTTCTTAAGACCTATGGCGTCAATCTGGAAGACTTTATCGACTGGGGCTGGAAAATCATCCGCCCGTTTTCGTATGCCGTGTATTGGCTGGTCTATCAGCTTTATCGCATTATCCCCAATTACGGCTTCGTCATCATTCTCGCCGCTATTCTCATGAAGCTCGTGACCTAACCGCTTACGAAAAAGAGCTTGATGTCAATGCAAGCGATGAAGCGGCTGCAGCCCAAGATGGACGAGTTCAAGGTGAAGTTCAAGAAAGATCCACAGAAGCTGAATGCGGCGATGATGAAGCTCTACAAAGAGGAAAAAGTCAATCCCTTTGGTAGTTGTCTCTTGATGCTGCCCCAGATGCCTCTTATGTTCGGTCTCTATCAGGTCTTCCGCTCGACCATCGAATTCCGGCAGGCCTATTTCCTCGGCTATTGGCCCGATCTCTCCCAGCCCGATCCGATGCCTTGGGTAATGCCGATCATCATGACCGTTGCCATGTTCATCCAGCAGAAAATGTCGGTCACCGATCCCAAACAGAAAATGATGGTCTACATCATGCCGGTCATCTTTTTCTTAATGATGAAATCACTGCCGGTCGGTCTGGTGCTCTACTGGACCTGCTATTCGGTGCTGTCCATCTTTGAGACCCTGAACATCCGGCGGCAGACAGCGGAAATGAATCCGCAAGTCAAATGACGCTTCCCGACAGCGACGATACCATCGTCGCGATCTCGACTCCGCCCGGTCACGGCGGCATTGGTGTTATTCGTATCTCCGGAAAACAGGCCTTCACTATCGCCAATACCATTATTGATACTACTGTCAATATCATAGATATAAAGTCTCATACAATTCACCATGGTTACGTTCGCGGGGCGCAATCCGGTTCCATAACCGATGAAGTGCTGGTCGCGGTCTTGCGCGCTCCAAGTAGCTCCACCGGCGAGGACGTAATCGAAATTTCTGCCCATGGCAACCCGCAGATTCTCAAACGGATTGTTGGTTCAGCTATCGACTCGGGCGCTCGCCAGGCGGCTGCCGGTGAGTTCACCATGCGCGCTTTCCTTTCAGGACGTTTCGATCTCGTACAGGCTGAGTCGGTCGCCGACCTGATTGCTGCCGAAGGTGCCGCCTTCCAGCAGGTCGCGCTCTATCAACTCTCCGGCAAGCTGTCTGGCTATATTGGCTCTATCCGCGCGCAGTTGCTAGATATCGGTGCACTTTTCGAAGCGTACACCGATTTCCCGGACGAGGAGATTCCTCAACAACAGCAAGCCGAACTGCTGGCTAAGCTCGATGACGTCACCGCGTCACTCTCCCGTTTGGCATCAAGTTACCGCCGTGGCGAAATTATCCGTGCGGGAGTACAGATACCGATCGTCGGACCTCCCAACGCCGGCAAGTCATCGCTATTTAATGCCATCCTCGCCGAAGAGCGCGCCATCGTCACCGAGATTCCCGGTACCACCCGCGACACAATCGCCGAAAAAATTGAGATCGAAGGAATCGCCGTGCGCTTTGTCGATACTGCCGGTCTTCGCGAAGCGGCAAATCAGATCGAGGCTGCCGGTGTCGAGCGCTCCCGCCGCGAAATCGACGCCGCCAATCTCGTCATTGCCGTATTTGATGTCACTGATCGTCCCGTTGAAATGATTCAGTCGGCTCTTTTTGACTTGCTCGGCAAATATTTCATTGTCGTGCTCAACAAGATAGATCTCGTCTCTGCTTCGGACGTGGCCTGTCTTGACTACGAGCTTGGCGATTGTCAGCCAATCCTGCTTTCAGCCAAGACTCTGGTTGGCGTCGACAAGCTGGTCGCTCGGGTCGCTTCGGTTATCAGAGAGTCCATGCCCATTTCCAGCGTCGACGCCAATACTCTCACCAACAGGCGACATTTTGTCGCCGTGCAGAACGCTGTTCGATCTCTGACCGAAGCCCGTGCAAAACTCGAGCAAGGGGATAACTTCGAATTAATGGCTTTCGACCTCCGCCAAGCGACCAACAATCTCGAAGAAATCCTGGGTAAGATCACCACGGACGATCTCCTCGCCGAAATCTTCAGCCGCTTCTGCATCGGTAAATAAGAATGTTTCACGTGAAACACTGTCATCTGTAATTCACGTTAGATTCTGCTCTCATTGATGTTACCGAAACCAACAGCACAACAAACTGCACATTTTTGACACCGCCTGACGCACA
>JAPLUP010000420.1 GCA_026397575.1 Candidatus Zixiibacteriota bacterium | reverse complement strand
ATTACGGCGACAGCGTGATTTACAGTACATATCTCGGCGGAGGCGACCACGATCATGGATACGGAATTGCAGTCGATATGCTTGGCTACGCTTACATCACTGGTTACACGGTTTCTTCTGACTTCCCGACAGAGAATCCCTTTCAGATGGATCAAGGCAGCTACGATGCTTTTGTAACCAAGCTGAACAGTTCGGGCACCGGCCTTGAGTATAGCACTTATCTTGGCGGCGACGGCTTTGACTATGGACACAGCCTCGCGCTGCATGGTAACGGTGTCGTTGTGACCGGATATACTCTGTCTTCGAATTTCCCGACCAAGAACCCCTTTCAGACCGATCAAGGTGTTGCTGATGCTTTTGTGACTAAGCTCGCCTATTACGGCGACAGTTTAATCTACAGTACGTACCTCGGCGGCGGCGGCTCGGATTATGGATACGGTATTGCAACTCGTGCCGGTGCCGTCTATGTGACCGGCTCCACCAGTTCTCTTGACTTTCCGACTTTGAATCCTTATCAGACCCACCAAGTCGTTAACGATGTTTTTGTAACCTCGCTCTCAAGCTCCGGCGACGGTCTGATTTACAGCACCTACCTCGGTGGAGAACTCCACGATTACGGCTACGGAGTGGCCGTCGATACCAGCGGCAATGCCTATGTGGTGGGTTCAACACAGTCTTCCGACTTCCCGACCCGGAATCCTTATCAGGCGACCTATCAAGGTGGTGCCAACGGAGTGCTTGGCGGAGATGTTTTTGTGACCAAGCTAAATTACGGACTCGGTGACTTGGTATATCGCCCTGATCCGGATGGCTGGCAATTCGCAAATGGACACGCAAATATGTGGCCCGAGTCCTGGTGGCAGCAGTTCAACTATAAAAGTCCTGTATACCCTATGTCCTTTTGGTGGACGTGCTCTCCCTCGGACTTCCCCGATTGGCACCTGTTTGTTCGGGCCTTTGGTGTAGACCAATGCTATTATGATCCCGATCCGGGCCACCCCATATACAAGCCCTCTGCCGTATCCCGGTGGTTTGATATCAAACAAGAGTATGGGGGATCATGCACCGGATTCGCCATTTCCAGCTTCCTCTTCTTTGACGGGTTTCTAGATGTCGCTGCTGAATTCCCCGGCAACACCGAGGTGTATCAAGTGCCTATCGGAGACGAAAGCCGACTTTTGGTGAACATGTATTGGGTCTACCAGTTCGGAGAGGTTCGGCGTGCGCACCAGAACGCCAACATGCATACAACAACCCCCACGCAGACCCTGCAGGCCTGCAAGGAAATGTTCACTTCGGATACGCGTAATGATCGCGTGCTCTATATGGGCGACAACAACGGTCATGGCGGTCATTCCGTCAATCCATACAGGTGTGCTGTTGATTCGGTAAACCCGTTTCTTTACCATATCTATATCTATGACAATAATTCCCCCGGCAACGAGAACAGGCGGGTATCCGTCAACACTCTGACCGATACCTGGTTTTATGATGCAAAACCGACCTGGGGTGGAGCCAGGAGGCTCTTTCTGTCAAATCCGATGAGTGACTTTACGACAAATCCTATCATGTCGAGGTCACGAGTATCTCAGGACAAGTTGATCAGCGGGACAGAACGTTCTGTCTCTCAGTACGCGGAATTCTATCTGCCATCGGCCGGGGACGTGGTCTTTCGGTTTTCCTCGGATAGCATAGGGTTGGCGAGGGGATCATCATTCAGCACGCTCACTGACGGCATCCCAATTATCCCAGAAACGGGACAGGAAACGCCGCCGATTGGATATTACCTTCCCAATCGACCTTGGAGCATTCGACTCTCCGGTTTCACCGACTCAACGCTCAAACTCACGGCTTACTTGGATTCCACGGTGATTGCTTACTCTCGAAATGACGTTGACAGTACGCAGATCGATGAATTGAAGTACGGTGGTAACGACAGCTCTATCGTTGTCGTAAATCCCGACATTGTCAGTCATGTTTACAATTTGCAGGTAATCTCTATTCGCCCCGATTCGGAAGTCGTCGTGAAAATCGGAGGGATTACGAGCGAAGCCGGTGATTCAAACCATTTTTCTATTACCAGTGAATCCGGGCTTAGAATCGACAATTACGGGGCAGCCTCTGCCTACAGCATTCGCGTTGAGATCGCCGGTCACACCGTTGACACCGTGTTCTTCCACGACAGTGTGACGATTGGCGGCAACTCGTCGCATGTGATCGTGCCGGACTGGAGACTGAACCATGATTCGCTGCTTGTGCTCGTGGATTCCGGCATGACCGGCTACTTCAGTGACACCCTGGTTGTTTCCAACCAAAGAGAGATTCTATTTGCTTGCGGTGATGTCGACGGCGAAGGAACAATCAACATTGCGGACGCGGTCTACTTGATCAGCTATATCTTCTCCCACGGCCCAGCACCGTCGCCATTGGCAGCAGGAGACACTGACTGCAGCGGGGACATCAACATTGCGGACGCGGTTTATCTTATCAACTACATCTTCTCCCACGGACCGCAACCGTGTGAAGCGTGCAAGTAGACTATTGGAGACATAAGACGAAGACGCACGCCGTGTGCCGCCACGAAATATGCCGTCAGGAAAGGGTTCCTGACGGCGCAGTGTGGCAGGATTCCTGACGGTGCGGCAAGGAAAATATCGGACTGCCGAACGACCAAACCAACGTTCGGGATGGAAGGAACGCTATATGAAAAAGTTGCCAGCGATTTTCTTGTACTTGGTCATATTAGGGCTCAGTCCCTGGTGCTGGAGCGACTGTGCCATAGGCGCAGCAATTGACCGGGAAATTTCATTTTCTACGGCTGCCGGGAGCGCGAGGGATATTCGGGGGATGGCATCCGACACGCACTTTGTCGCCATGGATCTGACTGATGTGCAGCTTGGGACGATGCAAGGAGGCAAGGCGGGTAGCACGTTGCTGCGCGCACCGCTGGGAGTGGAACCCAGCCCCTTCATACTCTGGCGCAATGATGTTACGCACCAGAGCGGCGTTCGGATCATGACTCTAGACCGTCAATCCGGCGCCCAGATGGGGAGTCGCTTGAATGTGGGCTTTCTGAAGTCATGGTACCCGGTTGACGTCCTCTGGGGTCAGCATTTCGCCGCTCCTGTCGAGCGCGGAGTCGAACCCAGCCCTTGGATAGTCTTTCGCGACTACCGGCTGTATACATTTCCGGTGAGCTATGGTCTCGACGGCACGCCGTTGGCTGGATCGCCCGAAACATTTTCGCCTGCGGTCGATTCCACCGTCTATGGACATGCCACTTGCGCTACCGAGCTGCCGGGCTCGGAGTTTGGTGACGGCAAAGCGCGTCTGTTCATCGGTACCGACCAGGGATACATTGTGGTGCTGGCTAGCACAATGTCTGGAGGAATTGTAATCACGGATATTCTGCCAATATCGTCAGTTCCGATTGACAATCTTCAGCCTCTGCCGCAATGTGGTTACATTGCTCTGGGCACCCTGACCGGCAACGTTATCAAGGGCGTTCGTTACTATCCGAATTCTCCGAATCTTTTTGCGGTGATTTTTGCTCTCACGGATCCACGGACGCCTGTGCTTGAGGATTTGGATTCTTTCGGTTCCGATGACACGGAATTGCCCGATTGTCTGTCCACCCTCCGGTTGGTTCTGGCCAATGGCTCAACAGACCTGGCTTTGGCCACCATTGCTGCCGGCCAAACGGGAACAGCAACAATGAGTCCGACGTTGGACCCACACGAGGTGGGGATCAAGTCGGCAGTCACCGGGTCATTACTCATGCTGGCAACTAATGAGTCGGCGGTGACGTTCGATCCGTACTATTCGCAGCAGACCGGTTCAAGTGGCTGCGATGTGAATGTTACTGATGCGATACCAGATCAGTGCACGTACGTCTGCGGCGACGCCAACGCTGATGCTGCAGTCGACATCTCAGACGCCGTATCTCTCATCACCTATATCTTCTCAGGGGGTCCAGCTCCGACGCCTCTTCAGGCTGGTGACGCCAACTGTGATAGCACGGTTGATATCTCGGATGCGGTGTATTTGATCAGCTATATCTTCTCGGGTGGACCAGCGCCGTGTGCGGGGTGCAAGTAGGGTAAAGTCATTACGCGGCGCACGGGGACGTACGCCGCGTGAAGTTCTGGATTCCCGCTTTCGGGACTGTTGAAAAAGTCCTTTTGGAAGTGGCATGGGACAGATTGTATTAGGTGATGCAGACAAAGAGAGATAACAGACAGCAACGGTTGATTTTCCTACCGCCGTTAGAGGAGATGATACCACGAGAACACCGA
>JAPLUP010000036.1 GCA_026397575.1 Candidatus Zixiibacteriota bacterium | reverse complement strand
GTCACGATCAATCAGCGGCTTGATATGGACACCATCACCACGCTCTCGCTTGAGTATGGTCTGGAAGTCGAGGAAGTCAAGGAGATCGGTGTGGAGGAAGAGGATGAAGCCATCGATGAAGAGGGTCTCCAGCCGCGCGCACCGATCGTTACGATCATGGGGCATGTCGATCACGGCAAGACATCGCTGCTGGATTACATTCGCAAGTCGAACATCGCCGCCGGTGAAGCAGGACTGATTACGCAGCACATCGGCGCGTATCAGGTCAAACTCTCGACCGGCAACATCACATTCCTTGACACCCCCGGTCACGAGGCGTTCACAGCTATGAGAGCACGCGGCGCGCACATTACCGACATTGTCGTGCTGGTGGTTGCGGCCGACGACGGCGTCATGCCGCAGACTCTCGAAGCGATAGATCATGCCCGCGCCGCGGGTGATCCGATCATTGTCGCTATTAACAAGATGGACAAGCCGGGCGCCAAGCCGGAAGCTGTTAAGCAGCAATTGGCCGGTCGTGGTCTCCTGCAAGAGGAATGGGGTGGGAAGAACATTTTCGTCGAAGTTTCCGCCAAGACGGGCATGGGCATTGAAAAACTCAAAGAGATGATTCTGCTCCAAGCCGAAATGCTTGAGTTGAGAAGCAATCCCGATCAACTGGCGCGCGGTACGGTGGTGGAAGCGAAACTTGACCGAGGTCGTGGTGTAATCACTACCGTCATCATCGAACGCGGAACGCTGCGAGTCGGCGATCCGGTTGTCGCAGGCAATTACAGCGGCAGAGTTCGCGCGTTGCTCAACGATCGTAGTGAAAAAGTTGATGACGTCTTGCCTGGCGAACCGGTGCAGGTGATCGGCCTCGCGGGAGTGCCACAAGCCGGTGACTCATTCCTGGCAGTTGGCAGCGAAGCCGAAGCACGAGAGATTTCCTCCAAGCGTATGCAAATTCGCCGCGAGCAGGATTTCCGTCAATTGAAGCGCGTAACACTCGCAAACCTCTATGATCAGATCAAGGAAGGCGAAGTCAAGGATCTGCACATCATCATCAAGGGTGACGTTGACGGCTCCGTCCAGGTGTTGCGCGACACGCTGGAGAAGATCAGCACTTCCGAAGTTCGTGTAAACGTAATTCATTACGGGGTCGGCGGCATCAGCGAATCCGATGTGCTCTTGGCGGCGGCTTCCAACGCAATCATCATCGGTTTCCACGTCCGCCCGGATTCACGCGCGCGGGAACTGGCAGCCAAAGAGAAAATCGATATCCGGCTTTATACGATCATCTACGAAGTTGAAAACGACATTCGCCAGGCGCTTGAAGGTCTTCTGGAACCTGATAAGGAAGAGCACATCACCGGACTCGCCGAAGTCAAGAACACCTTCCGCGTCCCCAAAATCGGCGTGATTGCCGGAAGCTACGTGCAGACCGGCATGATTCACAAGGGCGACATGGCTCGTGTCATTCGCGACCATATCGGGATATACTCTGGCGCAATCTCTTCACTGCGACGCTTCAAAGACGACGCGCGCGAGGTTCCTGCAGGCATGGAGTGCGGAATCAAGGTCGAAAACTTCGATGATATCAAGGAAGGTGATTTGATCGAAACTTACGAGATCATCGAAATTGCCCGCAAGTTATAATACCGCTATGAAGCTGGGAACACTCCGCATCGTTCTGCAGATTCCGCAGTCGCGGTCGCTAAAAACCAAGCGACAGGTAGTCAAGGGTCTAAAAGACAGATTGAAGAACCGGTTCAATATCTCCGTTGCGGAAGTTGACGACAACGATCTTTGGCAGCGTGCCACGCTCGGAGTGGCTATTGTCGCCAACGAGCAAGTGTTTATTGAGCAAGTTCTGGAGAGTGTCGAGAATTATGTCGCTTCCAACCCGGAGGTGATCATTGTCGATTGTGAGAAGGCGTTTTACTAATGGCATTCAAACGCATTGATCGGTTGCGCGATCAAATCAAAGAAGTGGTCGCGGTGATTATTCAACAGAAGCTCAAGGACACCCACGTCGGTTTCGTCACGGTGACGGATGTCAAACTTACAGCCGACCTGTCCGAGGCGACCGTTTATTATTCGGTCTACGGCGACACGTTGACGCAGAAAACAACCAATCGTGCGCTCGACCATGCGAAGGGATTTATTCAGTCCGAACTGGCGCGGCAGATATCGATCAGGAAGGTGCCGACTCTGTCATTCAAAGTCGACCGCTCGGTGGAACATGGCTTGCGTATTGAGGAGTTGCTGAATCAGATTCACGAGGAAGATGATCAAAGAAAAGACGATACTGAGTGAAATAGTCGGCCGGTTGCGACAGGGCGGACGCGTGTTGATTTCTTCGCACGTCAGCCCCGATGGTGACTCGATCGGCTCGCAGTTGGCAATGTACGACATGTGCAAGCTGTGTAACTGCGAGCCAATGATCGTCAATCATGACAGCGCCGTGCCCCGTTATCTGTTTCTGGCGAAGCACGGACTGATAGATGTTTACAGCGCCGACAAGACGTATCCTCGCTTTGATTGCGCGGTGCTCTTGGAAGCGCCGGAGATTTCGCGCATCGGGGACGTGCAAAAGCTTCTGCATCCCGATTGCTTCGTGATCAACATAGATCATCATGCGGACAACATCAGCTATGGTCAAATCAATTACGTCGATGCCAAGGCGGAAGCCGTGGGAATGATGGTTTATGACCTGTTTCATGAAGCCGGTCTGCCAATTACTCGCGACAACGCCGATGAGCTGTTTACGGCGATACTAACCGATACCGGACGATTTCGTTTTTCCAATACGACGTCCGCAGCGATGCGGCTGGCAGCCGACCTTCTCGATGTCGGCGCGAACCCGAAGAGGATCGGCGATGCTCTCTACGCGTGCTTCAGCGAGCAGCAAGTGCGAATGATGGGCGAACTGGTGGCATCGATGGAACTTTATCACGACGGTCGAATCTGCCTTCTGCTCTCGGACCGGCGTCTGCGTGATAAGCTTGCCGGCGATCTGGACGAAGTTGAAGGACTCGCCGACTACTCGCTCTACACTTGCAGCGTCAAAGTCGGTGCGTTGCTGCGGGAGCTGGAACCAAATCGCACCAAAATATCACTGCGTTCCCACGGAGAGGTCGATGTGTCGGCTATTGCCAGAGTTTACGGTGGCGGTGGTCATCGCAACGCCGCCGGATGTCATCTCAACTATCCGTTTAAGCAGGCAAAGGACATACTGCTTGAGGAGATCGAAAGGGCGCTGCCGGCATGAACGGATTTCTCCTGATCGACAAGCCGGAAGGAATCACGTCATTCGGCGTGGTCGCGAGAATACGCAGCGTTCTGGGCATCAAGAAGGTTGGTCACTGCGGAACCCTTGATCCGCAGGCAACCGGATTGCTGATTATTTGTCTCGGCAAGGCAACCAAGCTCGCGCAGTTCGTCAGCAAGCAGGGCAAAAAATATCTGGCGGAGATTACACTCGGATATGTGTCCACAACTCTTGACCGCGACGGCGAGTTGACGGCGCATTTGCCTGAGACCAAGCCAACGCTTGAGGAAATTCTAACATTGCTCCCGGAGTTCATGGGCGAAATCGAACAAGTGGCGCCCGCATATTCAGCCGTCAAGCATCAAGGGCAACCGCTTTACAAGTATGCGCGCAGGAATCAGCTTGTGGAAGAGAAGAAACGTCACGTGCATGTCAGCGAAATCAACGTCACGGCGTATGAATACCCGCACCTGAGCATTGAAGTTGTTTGCTCCAGCGGAACATACATCCGCAGCATTGCTCATGATCTCGGACAGCGCCTGAATTGTGGCGGTTATGTCAGCAATCTGCGCCGCGCAGCCATCGGAAGGTGGCGGCTGGAGAGAGCCATACGTCTTGATGACCTGCAAGAACGCTTTAGCACTACGGTGGAAGGCGCAGTTGACGTGACACGGTTCGCTCAAGCATACGTCCCGATTGAAAATATGCTCGAGATTCCGACCCTGCGGGTGCTTGAACCTTGGGCTGCTCAGGTGATGAGGGGCGTCCCCATTCGGATACAAGACGTCTTCGAACACGACGAGCCGCTTGATCTGGGTCAACTGGTTGCGGTCCGTGGGTTGCACGGCGAACTGCTGGCAATAGGCCGGATGCGCTGTGGCAGTGTCGCGTTTGGTGAGTTTGGCGATGAGCCGCTAGTTGAATATGTAAGAGTGATTTGATGCTGGTGTTTTCCAATATAGAATCGGCAGCCGCATTCTTGCACGATGGTTCGGCGGTCACAATCGGCAGTTTCGATGGCATTCATGTCGGTCATCAGAGCATACTGGCCGAATTGTCGGCTTGCGCTCGTGAGAATGGACTGAAGTCAGTGCTCGTAACTTTCGACCCGCATCCGCAGCAGATCGTTTCCACGACCGATATTCCGCCGGTGCTCACGACGACGACCGAGAAGTTGCGGTTGCTTGAAGTGCAGAAGCTGGACGCTGTGGTGGTGATGGACTTCACGCGGGAGGTCGCGGCAGTTAGTGCTCGCGATTTTCTGGAGAAGTACTTACTGGAAGGCCTTGCCTGTCGTTTCTTGATCATTGGATCGAATCATGCTTTCGGTCATCGTCGCGAGGGCAATGTCGACTTTTTGCGCGCAAACGCCGAACAATACGGATATCACTTGAAAGCACTTGATCCGATTCTGTTCAATGAACGTCCGGTGAGCAGCATGCGGATTCGTCGCGAGATAACCACCGGCGATTTTGGCACCGCGTTGGCCATGCTGGGGCATGATCTTGAGTTCGAGGGAGCGGTAGTGCGCGGAAAAAGCATCGGGAAACACTTGGGTTTTCCGACGATAAATGTTACATTACCGGCGGAGAAAATCGTCCCGCCTCCGGGCGTCTACGCGGCGTATAATATTGTTGATTCGCGCCGACTTTACGGAATGATGTACGTGGGCGATCAGAAGCAGAAGTTCGCTTTTGAAGTCAATCTGTTTGATTTTGACGGCGATCTGTACGGTGACACTGTAAGCGTCTTTCCGACGGCGTTCGTCCGAGGTTCGATGCAATTTGCGGATTCCGGTGCGCTGGCGAAACAGATCGCGCACGATGAAGTGACAATTAGAGAGATGTTTAACATAATATAAGGAGTAACGAAAGTGCCATTGTCTGGAGACAAGAAGAAAGAAATCATTGAACATTTTCATTTGCACGAAAAGGACACCGGTTCGCCGGAAGTGCAGATTGCGTTGTTGACGCAACAAATCAATGAATTATCCCTCCACTTGCAGAAACACTCGAAGGATATGCATTCGCGTCACGGTCTGTTGAAGATGGTGGGCAAGAGGAGACGGTTACTAAACTATCTGCGCGATAGCGATGTCGAGAGTTATCGCCACCTCGTAGAACAACTCGACTTACGCAGATAGACTGAAGGAGTGGGTTCATTAAATGGATAAATTTGAAATCGAAATTGGCGGTCGGACACTCTCAATAGAGATCGGTCGCGTTGCCAAACAGGCGGGTGGCGCTTGCTGGGTTCGCTATGGCGACACGATTAGCATGACGGCTGTCTGTGCCTCCGACAAACCTGACTTCCACAAGGGGTTTTTCCCGCTCTCGGTTGACTATCGTGAGAGGACTTACGCTGCGGGCAAGATTCCCGGCGGTTTCTTCAAACGAGAAGGTCGTCCGTCCGAAAAAGAAATCCTTTCGGCACGTCTGATTGACCGGCCGTTGCGACCGCTGTTCCCGGAAGGGTACGCGAATGAAGTGCAGGTCATGGTGACGACAATATCTTCCGATCAGGAAAACGATGCCGACGTTCTCGGCATCATCGGTGCTTCCACATCGTTGCACATCTCGCACATTCCCTTCACCGAGATTGTCGCGGCGGTACGCGTTGGTATGATCGGGCATCAGGAGATTCGCAAAATCTGTGAACTCATCAAGCAGATTCGCGAGAAGCTGGGCAAGGAGAAGGCTCCAATCATTCGGGCGGAGATTCCCGAGGGACTACGTGCGCGTGTTGAGCAGCTTGCCAAACAGAAGCTCGTTGATGCGCATGAAATCACTGACAAACAGCAGCATTCGGGAGCGGTCAAGAAGATCTCCGAGGAAACGCAGGCGGCCTTGGCCGAACAGTTCCCCGAGTGTGAGACTTTCATCAGGCAGTATCTCGAGGAATTTGAAGCGGCGGACTTGCGCCGTCGGGTGCTGGATACAAGCAAGCGCGTCGATGGTCGTGGACTTGACGTGGTTCGTCAGATCACATGCGAAGTTGGTGTACTGCCACGCACGCATGGTTCGGCGTTGTTTACACGCGGTCAGACGCAGGCATTGGTGGTTGTGACACTCGGTACCAAACTGGATGAGCAAATTATTGATGCTCTCGAAGGCGAGTCGAGTAAGAGCTATATGCTGCACTACAATTTTCCCGCCTATGCTACCGGAGAGGTCAAACCGGCGCGCGGTCCGGGACGCCGCGAAATCGGCCATGGCGCGCTGGCGGAACGCGCACTGCAGGCCGTCCTGCCAGCTGATGGAAGCTTCCCCTATACGATTCGCATCGTCTCCGACGTTCTTGAGTCGAACGGTTCGTCGTCGATGGCAACCGTATGTGGCGGTGCGTTGGCGCTGATGGATGCCGGTGTGCCGATCAAGGCGCCGGTGGCGGGTATCGCCATGGGCCTGATCTTGGACAAGAATCGCTACAGCATTCTCACCGATATTCTCGGTTCGGAAGATCACTTCGGCGATATGGATTTCAAAGTTGCCGGCACACGTGCGGGAATTACGGCGTTTCAACTTGATATCAAAATCGGCGGTTTGACACATGAGATTATGCGTGACGCCCTGGAGCGTGCGCGCCAAGCACGTTTGAAAGTGCTCGATGTCATGGAGCAGACCATTGCCGAGCCGCGTAAGGATCTCTCTGTCTATGCACCGCGAATCATTACGATTCAGATCAAAC
>JAPLUP010000684.1 GCA_026397575.1 Candidatus Zixiibacteriota bacterium | reverse complement strand
GTGTCATCCGTATCAAAAGGAATGTTGAGCCCCGTAATGGTTTTCTCATAGTTCAGGTCATATCGGCCGTCCAGCGTATAGGTCCCGAACGGAGCTGCGGCGGCGTTTTTCCACACCGTGATCTTCCCGACCGAGAACTCTTTCTGAACGTAACTTCTGATCTTGATCTGAGTCAGCGTATCGCCCTCAAGACCGACTTTGAACTTGAGCAACGGAACATTCGTCGCAGTTTTCGGGATCGTGTCATACGGAACATCCAGAACTTTCGACGAACTGACAATGATCGTAACCACTATCTGATCGGTGCAACCCCAGTTATCAGTAGCGGTAAATGTGATCGGATATACTCCCGCCTGCGTCGGTGTCGTCGTCCAGGCGAAGGTAGCGGTTTTTACTAACGCTCCTCCATCCGTAGCGACTGCGCCGGTTGGCAAAGCGGACCAAGTCCATGTGACATCGTCGTAAGCATTCGGGTCCGTTGATGTCAGCAAAAGGCTAATCGCCTTAGTAGTTGTCACATCTATGGTGGTATCCGCACCGCCATTTGCTGCATTGAACGTGATAACCGGATTGCCCGGAAGAACCGTTACAATCACCATAATGGTGTCGGCAAGGGCACCGCCACCGGTACCAAGCGGGTCAGTGGCAATAAACCCTACGGTGTCCACACCGGCATCCGTGCAAGCAGGAACACCACTGTAGAAAGCACCAAGACTGGCGCCACCCGAATCAACCAGAGCAGCCCAAGCGGGCGCTGGGAATGCAGGATCTACAGTCCATGCTACATCCCCGGTTGGAACCGGATCGGTCGCGTACAGACGGAAACCGAATTTAGAAGCGGTAATCGTGTCACTCGCAAGAGTTGTCACATTAGTATTTACTGGAAGAGTGACCACCGGATTTGCCACTGTAACGTGCAAAATTACTCTTGCAGAAGTGTCTCTGACAAGGCCGCAAGAATCAATAGCAATGAATCTGACAGTGTCGTAACCAATCTGAGTAGCAGCCGGCGTCCAGGAGAAGTGTCCTTTGAAGCGATCTACACCGCTGAGATTGGTAAATGCCGGACCCGGAGCAGTAAGTATCGAGAATGCGTAGGCGGTATCAATATCCCAAGTGACATCGGCGCCATCTACTGTCGTAGCGATCATATCGAACGTGCCTGTCACAAGCGCGGCGAAAGTTACTGGAACAATCGGCTCAGTTATCACCGGCGGATTGCACTGCACCGTAACAGTCAGCACCCTAACGGCAGTATTGCCGCCGTTATCCGTAGCTGTGAACGTGATAACATGATCGCCAATATCATTTCGAGTAGGAGTCCAACTAAGATCACACCACCGTGGCAGGCCCGCAACTGCCGGAAACGCAGTGCGCGCGATGTCCGCGTCGGCTGGCAAGCCGGCCACCGTCCATCCCACGGTATCTGCCACATCGGCATCTGTGGCCTTTAGCTGAAAGTGGAGTAGTGCTGTTGCCTTTCCGGTAATGGTAGTGTCCACGGATGGGATTGCGACCACCGGAGATGCTGCCAGCAGCGGCGGAGCCGCGGCTATCAGCACAAACAGGCACAGCAATGAAACTACAAGCAAGCTTCGAATACGTTTCATTCGAAAACTCCCTGTTACAGGTTGTTTAGTCAATTTTCGATTCATTTCTCTTTCGGCATTGAATTCCATTACGTTCAATACCCTCCTTTCCAATCTCTCCCACACAGGTGAAGATCTTCCATGATTACTCCTTTTTTAGTTAAATGAGTTAATGTTCCTCTAATCTTCTTTCTTGCCAACAACAGATTAGTCAATACGCCCGCCCCTCTTTCCATCTGCCTGCCACTCTATTACAATACATGTTCAATTCTCCTTCTTCCAAATGCGCTGGGAATGAATCTAACCCCAACTGGCCTGTCGTCCCTGAGGCTCCTCAATCGTGGGATGCTCTCGTTAGCCTGATTCGGTCTGCCGGTCTCTGCCTTTCTAAACCGAGTGCCGTCGTAGTCGGCTACTGGCCCGTTTGCCCCTCCCCAAAAATGGGAACAGCAATTAACGACTTTCCCTTTAGCGCGCAAGTGAAATTTCGCACGTGCCGGAAAGGCGCCAGAAAATTTGTGGTCATGGTACGAGCTTTGTTTTCCCCTGTCAAGAAAAAACTTTGCTCCTCTTCCGCTTAACCCAATAGACATATGCTTCCTATGCCTGTAAATGACAGACAAAAAAAGACGACAAATGGCCTTTTCCAAACGGCGGCATTTGTTATGAAAGCTATCGGCAATCTGTTTCAAAATTTTACAGCTGGTTTCATTATATCCTTTGCCTTGCTGTAAGTTACCCTGCGGCACTTGTACATCTCTGGCGTCACACCCTGCACCACTGATTGCTTTGGAGGCACTGCCTTTTGCTACCATCGTAAACATCCCGGCGCGGTTTGAGCCGCGTCTGACGCCACGAAACCCTTCGTCATGCGCCGAAGCGTCATCTTGATCCTGAGTTGTCACTTTCCTCCGCAATAATCCAAAAGCATAGCCACGTAGGCTGTCCTAAGGGTGACCCTGCTCACGAATCAAATCAACAAAAACTTTAGAAAAGATTGAAAAGGCCATATCCGCTTTAATCTTATGCGATTAAAACAGACGATTTTTCAGTCATTTCAGTCCTTGGTACAGCCTCTCATAGCTTTCAAAACGCTCCGGAAAAATCTGACCTTCGCTAACTGCCTTTCTGATAACACATTCCGGCTCGTGGAGGTGAGAGCAGCAGCTGAATTTACAGTGTCCTAAGTACTTCTCAAATTCCGGGAAGTACGTCTGCAACTCATCCAATTCGAGATCCCAAATCCCCAACACCTTCAATCCGGGGCTGTCGACAACAAAGCCGCCGGAATCGAGCACGAACAATTCCACCGAAGTCGTCGTATGGGTGCCTTTGGCTGTCGACTCCGAAATCTCGGAGGTTCTCAACGCCAAACCGGGCTGAAGCCGGTTTAGCAGTGTCGATTTGCCAGTTCCCGAATGTCCGACGAAAATCGATTCGTGGTCGTGAAGTAACTCCCGCAATTCATCAATGCCTCTGCCAT
Source organism: Candidatus Zixiibacteriota bacterium (assembly GCA_026397575.1). GTDB lineage: Bacteria > Zixibacteria > MSB-5A5 > CAIYYT01 > CAIYYT01 > CAIYYT01. Next base: position 3,409 of record JAPLUP010000684.1, on the reverse strand, counting down.
CTACACACGACGCCAGGATGACTGGCGTCTCCACCGACTCGTAAATGCTTCTAATACGCTTGAGATCGTGCTTATGTTGCAGGTCCACCTTATTGATTACGACGATCGGTTTGAGACCCCCCTTCTGAGCGGCCACCATAAATCTGTCAACAAGGTGTAATTTGAGTTCAGGTTGCCGGACGCTGCCGACAATAACCATCTGATCTACATTGGCGACAATGACTTGCTCTGTTCCCTTGGTCTCTTCACCCACCCGAGGACGAGAGAATTTCGTCTTGCGCGGGTGCACAAGCTCGATTCCTCCTGAACCATCGGCAGATGGCATAAAGTCTACCAAATCGCCAACCGCCACTGGTGAATGCCCTTTTTCGCGCTTGGCCTTGCCGAGCACTTCACACTGATACTCCTTGCCATCGGTGAGCACAGTGAAGAGCCTGCCCTTAGAGCGAATCACCCTGCCCGTCATTGTTCGTCACCGTTTTCGGTCTCACTCTCTTTCGCGTCGATCAATAGCTCTTCGACCTCCTGTTGCCGAGATTTATGGCGTTCAGATTTCTGGCGCAACGCCTTTTCCTGACGCCTTTTCTTTTTAGACTCCTTCGCTTTCAAGTAGTCGTAACTGAGTGCTTTCTTGATACCCTGTATCTTTCTCTTGCTTAATCCATCTGGCATGGCTGTAATCTCCAAATAAAAACGCAGACACCCAAGTGTCTGCGAAAAAAAGAGTTCATCGTTAGAGTGCGCAAACGCGCGGGATATTATTCTGCTCTCCTCCTGATCATCGCAATATCCAACATAGCAAACTCTCCTTTCCGCTAACGCAAAGCGCATTCGGTCTTACCCAAATCTACATAAGTGTTTACGGCCGGTCAAGCAGAAAGTTTAGGCTGAACCAGACAAATTCACGGCTGACCGACGGTGCAACCGAACCCGATTCCAGGCTCGTTGTAGCTGCCCCTTCATTAGCCCAAGACCAACGAAAGTGCCTGTCTCTCAAGACTCTGTCTTGACTCAGCGCCTTGTTCGAGCTTTATTGGCTATGATACTTGCCCTCTCCCTACATATAGGAGAAGGGTTCAGGGGTGAGGGCTTAAAACGGAGCAACACAAATGGCCAAAGCAAAAACAACTCCATTAGTAGCCATCGTCATGGGGAGCGATTCTGATCTGCCGGTGATGAAACAAGCTGCTGAGGCGCTGGATAAGTTCGCTGTCCCATGCGAACTGAAAGTCATCTCTGCGCATCGCACACCTGCGGAAGCCGCTGCCTATGCCCAGTCTGCCCGCAAACGTGGCATCCGGGTGATTATCGCCGGAGCGGGAATGGCAGCACATCTTGCCGGCGCTCTGGCTGCTCAGACCGAGCTGCCGATCATCGGTGTGCCATTGGCTTCGGGATCACTTTTGGGACAGGACGCGCTACTAGCAACTGTACAAATGCCCAAGGGCGTTCCGGTAGCGACGGTGGCAATCGGTGGCGCTTTCAATGCCGGACTGCTGGCGGTGCAAATCCTGGGCGTCGGCGACGGCAAGCTCCTTGACAAATTCAAGGCGTACAAAACTCAAATACGCAAGGACGTCTTGGCGAAGAAGGTGTGATGTCACGGATCGGCCGAGGGCGCAGACTGCAATTGCGGTGCGGTCTGGTCTTCACTAATTGACGTTTCCAGCATTCAGACAAGTAGGAGTACCTCGTGAAAATCAGAAACATCGTGCCAACGCTGGTCGTTCTGCTGGTGACAGCTATCTCAGTCACCGTCTTGGCCGCGCCCAAAGATGATGGCGGATTGACCACCGACCTAATTGACCAACTCCGCAACAGTTATAAGCGTGACGCCAAAGACTTGGCGATCTATAACGCGCTCACGGCAAATGATATCAATGCGCTTGCCGTCAACCGCGACAAGCTGATCGCGCACAACAACATCTTCAGCAAGGAACTCAAAGTCGGTGACATTATGAACCAGCAGTCCACAGGGCGATGCTGGATGTTCGCCGGTCTCAATACTTTGCGCCCAACCGTGGTCAACAAGTTCTCGATTGCCACGTTCAAGCTGTCGCCCAACTATCTATTCTTCTGGGATAAGCTGGAAAAGTCGAACGTGTTTCTGGAGAAGATGATTGAGCTGGCCGGTCGCGATGCCGACGACCGGGAACTGGTGACAGTGATACGGGAGCCCTGCGGCGATGGTGGCTGGTGGTCGTATGTTGTCGATCTGGTCGAGAAATACGGTGTTGTCCCCGAGGAAGTCATGCCGGAGACCTATGCCAGTGCCAATAGCGGCAGTCTTAACACCATACTATATCGCAAACTGCGGCAGGATGCTTCAGCGTTGCGCACGATGTTCCAAAGGGGCGAGAGTGCCCAGCAGCTTCGCGTCGAAAAGGAAAGAATGCTCGCCGAGGTCTACAAGATCGTCGCAATGAACTTTGGTGAACCGCCGCAGAAGTTTGTTTGGCGTTATGTCGGTAAGGATTCGATTCCGTCACTGGCGAAAGAATTTACGCCTGTGCAGTTTTACAAAGACGTTATCGGTTTGCCTTTGTCGAATTCGATCTGCACTTTCAACTATCCGGGGAAGGATTACTTCAAGCTGTTTCGCTTTGAAGACAGCCGCAATTTCTATGACAAAGAAGACCTGACCTTTATCAACCTCCCGATCGACAGTCTTAAGCGCTACGCTCTTGGCGCGGTGTTGGCCGATGAACCGGTCTGGTTTGCCTGCGATGTCGGCAAAAGCCAGTATGGCGCCAACGGCAAAGGCATTATGGAAGAAGGCATTTACGACTTCAATTCGGTCTATGGCATGAATGTCGGCTTGACCAAAGAAGAGCGGATCAAGTATCGCGACAGCTCACCCAATCACGCCATGGTCATAACCGGTGTCGATACCACCAACGGCAAAGCGACGAAATGGAAGGTCGAGAATAGCTGGGGTACGGCACGTGGTGATAGCGGCTGGTGGACGATGTACGACGATTGGTTCAATGAGTATGTCTACATCGTCATCATCGACAAGAAATACCTGCCGAAAGAAGTGCTCAGCATCCTCGACACCAAGCCGACGATGCTTCCGCCCTGGGATCCGATGTGGGAATCCACTCGCAAGATAACCGAGACGCGGTAGAGTCCGTCGTATTCACAATGTCAAAGAACAAGCGGGCCTAGGCCGTCAGCTCCCGCGGGCGGATGGTTGGCCTGTTTGATCTTGGGTTTCCGATCGTGTTTTGATATTCGATTCGCGCCGATGAACTAAGCCTGGATTCCAGCTTTCGGGACTGTTGAAAAAGTCCTTTTGGAAGTGGCATGGGACAGATTGTATTAGGTGATGCAGACAAAGAGAGATAACAGACAGCAACGGTTGATTTTCCTACCGCCGTTAGAGGAGATGATACCACGAGAACACCGA
>JAPLUP010000704.1 GCA_026397575.1 Candidatus Zixiibacteriota bacterium | reverse complement strand
AGCTCACTCGGAGCGCGTAGTCCAAATGAAAAGCAAAAGGGTCTCATTAAGCAGAAATCGACGAAAACCGTATCTTCTTATAGAGAATTGAATCTGAGAGCACGGAAATGTCGTATGCTGAGGGTGGAGCAATGACATTCGCCGGAGTCACAATGGATCGGCCTGTGGTCAAATCCCTTTCGGACTGCGAGGAGTTGTGATATGAGCTATGGTTTCTGTCAAATCGGGCGTCTGGCCATTGTCATCGTGGCACTGGTCGTGGCCTGTGCGACCCAACGGCAGGTGTCGCAATTCGAGATCGATCACACGTTGTTGCGCGCCGACACGCTGCTGACCCGTGACCAACCGGATAGCGCGGCAAGACTGATCAACGAATTGGTTCGCGCGGTGCCGAAGGACACGGTTCTTCTCTGGCGGCAGGCATTGGTGAACAGTCAACTGGAATCGGTTGAAGGTCGTCGCAAGGCGGCACGAGCGTTTCGCAGCCTGTCCGAGCTTTCACCGAACGATCCGCGATACCATCTCAATCTGGCGAAAGTTCTGATCGATCAGACTCGCGGCGGTGATGCGCGTAAGGAGTTGTATCGGGCCATCGATCTGGCGCCTGCCGACGAAGAAGCTTCTTTAATTCTTGCCGACCAATACCTGAAACCGTTTTTCACCAAGGATGAAGGGGATCGCGCTGACTCGGCAGAACAGGTGTTGATTCGTCTGATCACCAACAATCCCAGCGGCGTAGCGGGAATGAGCAAACTCGGTGGCGTCGAAGCCGTGCGAGGCAAAATTGAAAGCGCCCATGTGCATATCAAAGCCGCATTGGCAATTGACTCCAATGCCGTCGAGGCCAACTTGGTGATGGGCTATGTCAGCTATCAGGTGAAGGATTTCGCCAGTGCCGAGCGATTCTTCGCGCGGGTGCTAACGCAGATGGACAGCGCAGAAACCGCAGGCTATCGGTCGATTGAGTATCTGATTCCTCCGTCATCGGTACGATATTACCGGAAGATGAGCACGCACGAATGCGACAGTCTGGAACAGAAATACTGGAGCATGGCCGATCTCGATCCGACGACGCTTGTGAATGAACGTCAAGTGGAACACTATGCGCGTGTCTGGGAGGCGAACCTTTGCTATTCCGATCCAAAGAATGAACGTATCGGCTGGAAAACAGATATGGGGGAAACGCTGATTCGAATCGGACGTCCGGACGAAAAGGTGCGGGTGCGGATGGGGGGCTCGCTGGCGGATGCCACGCCGGTATGGTTCTGGCAGTATCGCACGGTGGCGTATCCGTGCACGCTGGCGTTTGTCGATCAGATGCAGTCAGGCAATTACACGTTCCCGTTTCCCAATCGTGACAACACCGGCAGCTTTCGGTTAAATGCCAGCAAAGAAATCGCGTATCTCAACAATACTCGCAAACCAGAGGAATCAACATTAGCGCGTGAGCGAAGGCCGATCGGACTGGCCACCGACATCTACCAGTTTCGCGGTGATGATGGTGCGACAGCCGTTTTAGAGTATCTGGCGATTTCAACCACGGGTATCTCTCCTGGTCAAGACCCTGGCAGCGATTCACTGGACATAAGACAAGCGACGCATGACAGCACCCAGACCGCTATCTGGTGGAAGGACACATCCTTTGTGCCTGCGCCGTCATCTGGCAAGGATACTATCTATGCAAAATTAGGATTCGCGCACCGGTTCGGCAGGTATGAGCTGGCAACGGCTGTTGAGCTATCGAGGCAGAACGGTTTCGGCTTGGTCAGAGACACGATTCTGGTCGAGAGGTTTCTTGACGATACGATCGGCATCTCTGATTTGGTACTGACTGCCGACTCGGTGATGGAGCCGAGTTTGGGTTCGTTCTGGCGAAGCGGCCACGAGGAGACTCCGCGACCCGGGCACGTGTTTTCGGGGTCGAAACCTGTCCATCTCTACTTCGAGATCTACAATCTCCCGACCGATATTTACCGCCAAACAAGCTACGAGTTGTCCTACACGCTTCAGCTTGTCAAACCGACGGAGTCGGGCATGCGCAGCTTGATCTCAAAAGTGTTACCGCGCAAGAAGGAGTCGATTTCCATGTCGTTGCACGAGGTCGGCAGGAGTCGTGATTTGGTTCGAGCAGTTGCCCTGGGTGTCTCCGAGCTTCGCGAAGGCAGCTACAGTTTCACTATGCGGCTCACTGATCAGATTTTCAACCGCACCGTGAGCAAGACGACGAAGTTGCTGCTGGTGCCGTAAGCGCCTGCGAGACGGCAAGATCACGCCGGCGGAGATCGGGTATTCCCGGTGTTTCGGCTAAAGAGGCTAACTTATGAGCGTATGCCAAGATGAGTACCTGAGTCGATTCGACTACAATCTTCTGTTGGAGCGCTGAAATGCAAGTGAACAGAGCAGGATACATCGTCATTGGTGTCGTTGCACTGCTGGTGATCTGCTCGAGCCGACAGAAAGCAAGCGATGCTGAGGCAAGATCGAGACTGGCTCAGGTTGATTCGCTCGCTGCGGCCGGCAGTTTCGAAGACGCAGCAGCCTTGATCGAGAGTATCGACGAGAGACTGTTTCCGGATACTGTTATCCTGCTGCGAAAAGGGATCATTTATCGCCAGCTTGATGACGTGGAGTCACGTCGCAAGTCCGTCCATTTCTTTCGCAAACTCATTGATAGGTATCCCACGACTCCTCGCTTTTGCATCGAACTAGCGCGGACACTGCTTGCAC
>JAPLUP010000236.1 GCA_026397575.1 Candidatus Zixiibacteriota bacterium | reverse complement strand
GCCCAACAAGTATTACTATGGCGACCTTTGGATGGGCGATATGGGTGATGTCAAGGCGGAGAGCGCTTTTGACGATACCTAAACGAAAGCGATTTGTGGGCTTAGGACAAGATACAGAGGACGTGGAGATATGAAATACTTAGTTACAGGAGGCGCCGGTTTTATCGGCTCCAATCTCGTCAAAGAACTGGTTAGTCGCGGCGAAGAGGTCCGCATTTTGGACAACTTCTCGACCGGTCGGCGTCAGAATATCAAGGATTTTCAGTCCGATATCGAAATCGTCGAAGGTGACATCCGCGAGTTTTGGGTGACGCTGGACGCCTGCAAGGGAGTTGACTTCGTGTTGCATCAGGCGGCGCTACCATCGGTCAATCGTTCGGTCGAAAATCCACTGACCTCGAATGATGTCAATACCACCGGCACGTTAACCGTGCTCGAATGCGCGCGTCGTCAGGGAGTTGCGAAGCTGCTGTATGCCTCGTCCTCGTCCGTCTACGGCGACACACCGACTCTGCCGAAACGCGAGGACATGGTTCCCAATCCGCTCTCGCCCTACGCCGTCTCCAAGCTGACCGGAGAATACTATTGCCGTGTTTACGCTAATCTCTACGGCATGTCGGCAATCTCCATGCGCTATTTTAATGTCTTCGGACCGAATCAGAATCCGGACAGCCAGTATGCGGCGGTTATCCCCAAGTTCATCACTTCGATTCTCAGCGACGAAGCGCCGGTTTTTTTCGGTGACGGTTTGCAGTCTCGCGATTTTACCTATATTGATAACGTGGTCGACGCGGTGCTCACTGCCTGCAAAGCGGACAAGGTCAGGCAAGGGGAATTCAATCTGGCGTGCGGCTCGCAATACACGTTGCGCGATCTGGTGGATCAACTCAATGCGTTGATTGGGAAGAATATCAAACCGAAAATCGCACCGATCCGTCCGGGTGACATCAAGCATTCGTATGCCGACGCGTCCAAGCTTCAGAGAGAGTTCGGCATCAAACCGATCGTCGACTTCGGCGAAGGGCTGGAGAAGACAATTGCATTCTTCAAACGTGAGGCGTTGTTAACCAGCCGTGTCTGATCAGAGCCTAAACAATACCGCTAATAACGACGCGCCTTCGGAGAGCACGCCGGCGATTCCACTTTGGCAGATACTCGTTCTCGTCGCGGCGTTTCTGATTCTCTACCTGCCGATTCTGATCGATCTGGTTTCCGACTGGTACCACGATCCCAATTACGGTCACGGCTTCTTGATCATCCCGGTTTCGGCTTGGTTGATCTGGAAGAAGCGCGCGGTTCTGAAGACCATTCCGTTGGAGACCGGCAAATGGGGTCTGCCCATAACGATTGCGTCGTTGGCGCTGTTTATTTTGGGCACGGCCGGCGCCGAGTTTTTTACGACGCGGGTTTCGATGGTCGGATTGCTGTTCGGTATCACGCTATACATGGCAGGACCCCGTTTCTTGCGCGAGATCTGGTTCGCCTTCTTTTTCCTGCTCTTTATGATTCCGGTGCCATATATCATTTACTACGCCGCGACCTTTCCATTGCAGCTTCTCGGCTCGAAAATCGCCGCCGGTGTGCTTGGCATTATCGGCATACCGCATTTGCGGCAGGGAAATATCATCCATCTGCCCGATAACTACTCGCTGGAAGTGGCGGAGGCATGCTCCGGTCTGCGATCGCTCGTAACACTGTTGGCGCTCGGCGCGCTGCTATCGTATCTCACTTTGAAGACGAAATGGAAAGCGATGACTCTGTTCCTTGCGACTATTCCGATAGCCATCGCCGCCAATATCTTTCGCATTACCATCACCGCAATCGGCGCGTACGGCATCTCACGCAAGATTGCCGAGGATTTTATGCACGAGCTTTCCGGCACGATCGTCTTTATGTTCAGTCTACTCTGTTTGCTGATCTTGAGTTCGATTCTGCGGGTGAGAGAGAAATGAAGAAATTCGTTATTCTACTCGCGCTCTTGATTCCCTTTGGATTATTGGCGATTACTCTGCGGTACCTGGTCGTCGAACCGAAACAGCCATCGAGTTTGGCGTCGATGCCGCTACAGATTGGCGACTGGAAGGGTCAAGACGTCCCCGTCAGCCAAGCGACCGCGTCCGTGTTGCAGGCGTCCGAAGTGCTGTTGCGCGACTTCGTCAATGCTGACGGCGCCTATGTGGGTCTGTTTATTGCCTATTTCCGCGACCAGA
>JAPLUP010000402.1 GCA_026397575.1 Candidatus Zixiibacteriota bacterium | reverse complement strand
CAGGAACCCTTTCCTGACGCGATTCATAAGCTATCTGCCGTCAGGATGGGAATCCTGACGGCGCAATAAATGTAACAATCTGTTTGATGCGGTACACTAGTTACTACGTTTGGTCGACTGACTATGTCGTGGTCAGGAACTCGGAGGTAGTGAAGACTGGTTAGTACCTCAAGAAGAATGCCAAGTGGACGCTTTAGTTTGCCGTGGTCACGACAGAGCGCAAGCTAACTGATGGGAGTAACCCGCGGAATTACCAGGTGTTTTCGTTCAGGTAGGTCGTAGTGGTTCCAGAGCATCCGCTGCTGCTTCCGATGGCGGTGTTTGTGTTGGCCCAGATTTCTCCCGTAGCGGCTATGTATGCCCAGCCACCGCGAGTGCCCACAGTCACTCCGCGCGTGACGCCGGTCACGATTGAGTCTGGCGCGTGATCTGGCAGTTGAAATGGATTTGGCGGAATCTGATGGATAACAACTTTGTTTACGGCTCGCAATGTGTCAATTGGAGGCCAGAGAGCCACTGTCTGACCTGCCACCACTTGCTTGCTGTACCACGTTGATATTCCGCCTCGTAGTCCGCCGAGCGCCGCTTTGCAGGCGCTGGTTTTCGCATCCGTGGCGAGATCTTGATACTTGGCAATAGCGATCGTGGCCATAATTCCCAGAACCACGATGATCAAAACCAATTCAACAAGGGTGAATCCTGCCCATGTGCGAAACTTGCGCAATGTTACCTTCCCGTTTTTCCTGTGCACGACACGGCATATTCTCCTTGATATAACATCGACCGATTCTTGGTATTATTGAATGCACAGCCAGTACCAACCGAATCAATTTGCCGAGTTTCCACACGGATGCCGATCAGATTCTTCTACCCATCCGACCACTTCTTGGCATATATTGGGCTATGCATGAGGTGGGATGGACTCACAAGAATTAGCGATTCATTATGTCTGCACTTGGGACGAAGCTCGTGCGCTGGTCGATGCTCACGGCCAGTTTTGGGTCTCCAATTGCGGTTGCCGTGAAGGACGCGGGGGCTGCTCACGGTCGCGCATGGACGTTTGTCTCATGTTCAATCAGGATGATCAGGGCAGCGGCTCAAACAAGAAAGAAATCACGCGCGCGCAGGTAGAGGAGATTCTCAAGGAAGCGGAAACCAAGTACTTGGTGACTCGGCCGTTTCGCAACGATCAGAACAAAGCGGTGACCGACGGTATCTGTTTCTGCTGTGACGATTGCTGCGGATATTTCATTGATCCAACTGACAAGTGTGATCGCGGAAAGCTCATCGAGATCACCGATCTCAATAACTGCACGCACTGTGGATTGTGCGTCGATGTTTGCTACTTTCTTACCCGCACCATGGTTGAAGACAAAATCAATGTCGATCGCGACTATTGTTTCGGCTGTGGACTTTGCGTGGCCATCTGTCCGGAGAAGTGCATTGATATGATCCTGCGATAAATCGAGTTGCTGGAATAGATCGCAGTTCAAGGAGAAAGAAGTGATACGGAAACTCGTGGAAAGTCACATACAAGGAGGTTAGTATGACCCTAAGCAAGCGTGCCTTTGCCGAGTTCATCGGCACATTCTGGCTTGTTCTCGGCGGCTGCGGCAGCGCCGTGCTTGCGGCAGCGTTCCCCGGACTTGGCATCGGTTACGTCGGAGTGGCGCTGGCATTTGGACTCACGGTGCTGACCATGGCTTTTGCCATCGGCCACATCTCCGGGTGTCATCTCAATCCGGCAGTCTCGTTTGGTTTGTGGGCGGGGAAACGTTTCCCCGGTTCGGAACTACTGCCATACATCGTCGCGCAGGTTATCGGCGCGATTGTAGCAGCGGGGCTTTTGTGTCTCATCGCCAGCGGCAAAGAAGGATTTGATATTGCCGGCGGTCTGGCATCAAACGGTTTTGAGGAGCACTCGCCGGGTGGGTATTCGCTACTGGCATGCCTCATCACCGAAGTCGTGTTGACTTTTATGTTCCTGATCGTAATCCTCGGAGCCACTGACAAACGCGCTCCGGCGGGATTTGCACCGATTGCTATCGGCCTCTGCCTGACATTGATTCACTTGATCAGTATCCCGGTGACGAATACGTCTGTCAATCCGGCGCGCTCGACCGGTCCCGCAATCTTTGTGGGCGATTGGGCATTGTCGCAACTCTGGTTGTTCTGGTTGGCTCCGATTCTGGGTGCAATTCTGGCGGGCTTCGTCTACCGTAGCGTCATGACCGAGAAATAGGCTCCCTGCGTGTGAGAGGAAAACTGAATCGCAGCTAAAGCTGCTCCTACAACGCGCATTGTACCCCACCCAACGGGTGGGAAATTCGTCCCTGGCTGCCGAGTCGCGGCGAGTATTCTTTTGCCGATGACACAGCCCATATCGTAGAACCCACCCGTTGGGTGAGGTACAGCTGTGACCACCGGTTGACATCCTTGCTTTAATTTCTTATACTCGTATTGAGAACCAAGAGTGACATAACCACGAAAGGAATAGAGAATGAAAGGCCAACCGAAGATAATCGCCACCCTCAACAACCTGCTCGCGGATGAACTGACCGCCATCAACCAATATATGGTGCACTCCGAGATGTGCAGCAATTGGGGCTATGGCAAACTGCACGAGGCGGTTGAAAAGCGCGCCGTTACTGAGATGCATCATGCCGAGAAGCTGATTGCTCGAATCATCTTTCTTGAAGGGCAACCGCAGGTGAGCAAGCTCAAGGACATCCACATCGGCGCCAACGTTGAAGCACAACTCAAGCAGGATCTTGCAGCCGAGCAGGGGGCCGTGGCTGTCTACAACGCCGGTGTCAAACAGTCCGCCAGCTTGGATGACAACGCTACGCGCGAGTTGCTGGAATCAATTCTCAAGGACGAGGAAGACCATCTCGACTGGATCGAAGCGCAGTTCGACCAGATCAGTCAGATGGGTATCCAGAATTATCTCGCGCAGCAAGTGTAGTCAGTAGCAAGCTGATGGGCCTGCTATTCTGACATTAGCACAACTCGGTGTTTTCAGCAAATCGGTAACCCACCCAGCGGGTGGGTCAAGGAATTATGGCTGCAACCTCCGGATCAGCAGGGCTTCGAAGTAATTCTCTGCCGTTGCGGTCGCTGTTCACATCGACAGTAGCAGCTCTTGAATGAAAAAACCCACCGTTCCGGTGGCTACGGAAATCGAAATTGAGAGTTCTACAGCGAGCCGGATGGTGTACTGTACTTTCGCATCATTTCCTGATAACGAGGAAGGTTCCGAAGCGGCTCCAGTTCCCTGTTTAACTTGAAATCATTGACCGTGAAGTAAGTCTGCTGTGAAAGCACCG
>JAPLUP010000609.1 GCA_026397575.1 Candidatus Zixiibacteriota bacterium | reverse complement strand
GGGGTGTCTGCCCGATCTCAACACCGGTGGCGGCAATTACCACTGACGCACCATCGGGGGCGGTCACGATTTGGGTTTTGGGTCGTTCGGTGAACGAGCCGCTGATTTCGAAACCTCCGCCAGAAAGCTGGGTCGCCTCGTAGCCAGGAGCGCTGAAAGACGCAATGTCCGCCAGCGCAACCGGTCCGGAACTGAGCACCGGCTTGTTGGGAATCTCCAGAGCAATCTGAAGTGTGTCGGACGGTGAGGCGGCAATCCGGTGAGGAGTCGTTGCTTCGAGTAGTTCGCCGTTCAGAGTGATCTTGGCGCCGACAGGGCTGGAATTGATTTCTACAACGGTCATCATCCGAACCGGCGCTCTGTCGAATTGATCGAAATTGGCGACCACTTGCGAGTCGGGACAGCATTCGTGTCTTAGTGTCAACATGCCCCCTTCTTTGGCAGAGAAAGTCAGAGGCGTCGTTCCCAACAGTGAATCACCGGCATAAACCGACACACCCTCGGGAATGGTGCTCAACTTGCCGGTTTTCATCTCTGACGCTGTGGAACTGATAGCGTCCTTGCCGCTCTTCTGCGTCATCTTCTTGATCGATACTGCAACGACTGCGACGAACAAAAACATGGCGATAATCCCAAGCACGAGCACCGTCTTGCTGCCACCGAATCCGCCGCGCTTGACGCGTTTGAAGCGCTCACCGTAGGGGACGTTGGAGATGCGAGTTTCCTGACCGGGGCTGTCTTTGCGGTTTCCTTGCTGATCGTTTGGAGATTGATCGGTCATCGATTTTGTTCCTTCTTCTAAGTCTGCCCGGGTGAAGACCCGAGTGCGCACGATCTGCCGTTCCTTGTCGGAATACGACTGCAATTTAGGCGCCGTGGCGAATTTATCAACAAATACTCTAATTGTTTTATCGGGTGAGACAAGCCGATCACGCAGCAGTTCATCCAATTTTTCGGCGAGGTCCTTCGCATTGGCAATGCGCTGCTCCCGACGCAGTGTCAGACAGCCGTCAACGAGTGCATAGACCCGTTTATTGACGCGCGATCTTAGCGCCGAGAGGTCATAGTTGCCGCGTACGATTGTCGCCATCAACTCGGAGGCATTTTGTCGCGGGAACAAGCGTTTGCCGGTGAGCAATTCATGGGCAATCACACCAAGACTGAAAATGTCGCAACGACGATCAAGCTCCGACCCCTGGATTTGTTCTGGCGCCAGATAGGCGACCTTGTCGACGGTCTTCAATTCACCGGACTGGGGTAGGGCAAAATCCGTGACGCGCACGCCGCCATTTTCGGTCAGCAGGATCGTGTCGGAGTTCAGGCCGAGATGGTACAATGCCAGCGGTTTGCCGGTTTGGTGGTCTCGCAGGTCATGCATTTCCGACAGCAGATGCGCGACCTGACTGATTAGGTACAGCGCGAGTTCCACAGGCAGGTCGATGTCTTGATAGTGTTTGAGTAGCTGCCCCAAGCTCAACGTACGCGGGGCATCGGAAATGATGTAGATCGTGCCGTCGTCAGCTTTGCGATGGGAGATGATTTGTTCGTTAGCGGCATGATTAACTTGCGCGAGGGCGAATGTCGCCGCCAGATAGCGACGTACTTCCGGACTGGCTGCCAGAGCACGGGGAAAGATTTCACGCAAATGCACCGGACGCGAGAGTTCGGTGTCGCGGGCGGCATGAAGGATACTCCAGTGAGATTCACGGAGAATGCCTTCGGATTCAAATCGATTGTCGAGGATGCGCACGCTCATTCATCACCTCGGCGATTCGTCGGTCGGCGATTCGCATGGTCTATCGTGGGCAGCTCCGTCGAGGTTGTCCCATAAGTTCCTTTCCCTCACCCCTACACCCCTCTCCCAGTGGGAGAGGGGAAGGGGGTGAGGGTGCAAGGTGTGGCGACGCCATGATCTCGCTCAACACTCTCGACCATGGCGATCGCTGTTCACAACTGTACTCCAACTTGTGGGACAGACTCCGTCGAGTTGCCGCCACAATACCAATCAATCCGACGAGAACAGAGTACTACCACCAGACTTGCTTGCCATCTTCAATAGTGAAAACCCGTTCGTCTTTGTCTGAGCCGGTTGCCACCAGCCGGTAAAGACAATCGGTCGGTACCTTTTGGAACACCAACGGATCTTTGCCCGCAGTCGCTTTTCCGAGCGACTTCCAGCCGTCTTGCCAATAGAAGAGTTCATATTCTGTGCCCGGTGTCGGCGGCTTCTTGGAAACGCCGTCTGTCGACACTTCCAGCACACGTGCGGTCGTTGCCGTTAGCTCCAATTCGGTCGTGGCGCCCTGCGTGACTGTCAACGGTTGTACGCTGCAATCATCGCGAATCAGGAAGGGTTCGCCTATCGGTTGGATCTTGCCGTCAACGTATAGACCGGCCAGGAGAACAACATCCTTAGCCATGTCCGTGAAAGTAACAAGGCCGCTGTCGGTTCTGCGCCCCCAATCAATCGGCTTCCATTCGCCTTCGTTGAAAACGCAGATGTAAGCAATGTCGATGGTATCAGGCGCCGGGAAGCTGAGTGTTCTGGTTACGTTGCAGACAGGTCCGTATTCGGCCGTGACATCCTTGTAGTTCTTGCCGGCCAGCCGAGGCGCAAGCTTCTCCTGTTTGTGCGGTTGGAAGACCAGATTCTGCAGTTGCTTGCCATAGGTCTTGCGATAGACCTTGGCGTACTTGTGCGCAAGGCGGTAATCGCCGGGGTTGGCTTCCGCACCCATAAACGGTATCACCTGACCGTTTGGAGTCAGGATCGCGTTCCAGGCATGGTTATTGCCGCAATTGGCCCAGAAGGGTGTATAGTCGCTGGTGACCGCCAGACCATTGGCGCGCATGGCATAGATGGTGGCATTGGTCATATCCTCGCAGCGCCCCTTGTGATTGGTCAACATCTCGGTGATACCCTGATCGGTGGGATGAAAGTAATAACGTTCATCGAAAGAAAACCAGGTCTTGACATCATCATTGATCTTCTTTGACGCCTCCAAGGGGTCGGTGGAGTCCGCCATTGTTTTCGGCAGATCCTGATACTTGCTCCAGAAAGCTCCGCGCCAGTCTTCCAGCGGTTCATCGCTGCCGCGATAAGGAAGCACGTACTCACAGAACTGATCAAACGTCAGTTTCTTCGCCCAGGGACGTTCGCGCCATGCCTTGAAAGCATAGTCGATTTGTTTGATCAGGAAATCGGCAGTGATGACATCAAGGTCTTCCAGAGTCTGCTTGCGGTCGAAATCGAGAGTGCCGTGTTTGGCTTCCAGTTGCTTGAAGTCGGCAGTTAGAGAGTCGTAATTGGGATAGTTGAGCGCGTTGAAATCGACGGCATTACCAAGTGTGTCTTTCAGGAAATAGGTCACATAGCTGTGCCCTTCCATGTTGCCGATCAAGAAGTAGGCGGCGCGCAGCTCGAGCGAGTCCCTTGTTTGGCTGTAGTGAACGAGCACTTGTTGCAGTTCGTCACGGTTCTTGTCCGCTCTTTCGAGGGCTTGCACCACATCGTCCGGAAAAACTATAGCAGGCAGATCATAGATCCTACTTGTCGCTGCCATTTTCGCACTGACGAAGACGACTGTCGTCAGAAGCATCAGGGCAATCTTGCAGTGTTTCACATAGTCTCCTTATCGAGATGAAGAGCAAGGGCGCGGAGACCGCGCCCTTACGCGTGCAATCACTTTATTATCATGATCCCATAGGTATTTGCATCTTGGGCTATCGGTGCTTGCCAGTCGGCACTGCTTTGCAGGCGTGGTTGTTTGCGGCGGAAGTTGAGCCGCCACTGATCGCCCGACTTCAGGACTGCGCCAAATTGTCTGACCGGCAGCCGTGCTTCCATTGACCAGAAGCCGTTGCCCTTTGATGTTTTGACATCGCAGACGGCACTCCAATTCTTATCGGCGACTATCCAACCGTTGCTGCCCTTGGTCAATTTCTGGTCAAAAATGGTCCCGAGAGGATTAAAATACACCTGATAGACTACACCACTCTTGTTGATCGGTTCGAGGAAGAAGCCGACACAATCTTCGGTTGAGACCAAGTCGTCATGCTGCGTGAGCTTTGCACGCAACGAGTCGGTTTTCTGATCAGTGCACAGCGCCGCCAGATAGAGATAGTCTTTGTCGTGCGCGAAATAGAATTTGACTGGATCAGTTTTCAACGGCCCACCATCGGGCGCGAAGAAACGTGTGACCGGACCGTGCCAACAGTTTTCGGTGACGGCGCCATCCAACGTGATAGGCGTGCCGGTGTTGTAGCAGGAGACCTGCCGCGCGACCTTCAAATCACTCTTGGTGGTAATCTTGCCGTCCTTGCCATAGTTGAAAGCGTACTGTGCCGTGGGCACGGGATAAAGCATGCCGGCACAGCGCACTCGGAATGGAAAGGTCCTGGTTTCGCCCGCTGCGAGTTTCACCGCTGCGACCTGAGGTTCAACGGACCAGTTCGGCGGGACGGTCCAGCGCAACGTATCATCTGTCTCGCGACCGGCAAAGGAGTTGTTCAGTCTCAATTCAACCACAGTGTCTCTGACTGTCAGGTCTTCCTCGACCGGAACCGGCGAAACAAAAGTGAGGCCGAAATTGTTGATGCGATCAATTGCCATCTTGTCAGTCACGGTATATTCATTCCACGGCAGGACCGAACCGAGTTTGATCGGCGCAATCTGGATACCGGCGCTGTCGACCGTCACCCAGGTGAAATGATACTGGAGACCGTCCGGCATCGGCGTGGCTTCTGCGCCTGAGCTGCCGACCGTGGTGTATAAAATGCCGTCGCGCTTGCCGCTGAAGTATTCATGGTAGTGACCGTTGAACACAGCATCAACTCCGAAGCGGACAAACAGTTGGTGCAAGGTATCAGGTTTGCTCCGTTCCAGAGACTCAATCCAGTAAGGTTTGTGGAAGAAGACGAATGTGTGTGCCGCCTGTTGATTGTGTTTGAGGTCCTCAACCAGCCAATCCATTTCGGCTTTGGGAAGTGGATCGCCGAACTCCCAGCGGCTCACGTCAAGCACGATGAAGTGCGAACCGAGTTGATCAAACGAGTAGTATGGTTTGCCCGCATACAGTCGATACCAGGGTTCCATTTGGTCGTAGGTGATGTCATGATTTCCCGGAGTAAGGTAAAGTGGCGATGGCAGCGGCTTGACGATGGAATCATACTCGCGCCACTGGCCGGCAACTTCTGCTGAGTCGCTTGAATAACCCTCGATCTGATCGCCGACCGTAATCGAGAAATCGGGGCGCAGGCGGGCGATTTCTGCGATCACTTGTTCATAAACTCCCGGCATGTGCCCGCCAGTGCGATCGCCGATGACCACAAAACGAATCGTTCCGTTGCGCGGGCCGATCTCCTGTTCGGTTTGCGAGGTAGCCGCGATCACAACCGCCGCCAGTACGGCAAAGATGACGGTTAGTTGCAAAATCCGCTTTTTCATGATATTGCCTCCATTCACTCACTGTATTTCCATAAAACCGCGACTCACTCCCGACCTTTCTCCAAGGGAGAAATTCGAACGGTCATAACTGCTGCAAGATTGTTTCATATAGCGTATTTTTCTCGACAAACGCCGTGCCGACAAACTCAACGACGATTCCTGCCGCCTGATTGGCGATATACGCCGCTTCCAACGGATTCGCGCCGGCGGCTACCATCGCGGTCATAACCGCGATTACCGTATCACCCGCGCCGGTAACGTCAAAGACCTTCTTGGCAACCGTGGGCAGGTGACTAAACGAATCGTCTTTCTCAAACAACGCCATTCCCTTCGCTCCAAGAGTAATCAAAATCGAGTCGAGTTCCAGTTCTTTCAGCAAACTCCAGCCAACCTGTTTAAGCGTTTCCTCGTCGCGGATACGAATACCGGCGGCAAAGGATGCTTCATGATTGTTGGGCGTAATCACCGAAACGCCGCGGTAGTTGCGGAAATGAGTTTCCTTGGGATCGACGGCAACGAATTTGCCTTTTTTGCGCGCCACCTTAACTACACGCTCCAATAATGCTGCCGTGATGGCACCTTTGCCATAGTCAGAAATCAGCAGGCAGTTGATGTCGTCCATCCGGCTTTCGATGTAGTCGATCATTTCCTTTTCCGTGTAGCCGTCAATTTCGGCGCGCGATTCACGATCGGCGCGGACGACCTGTTGATTGTGAGCGATTATGCGGGTTTTCAGTGTGGTCGGGCGTTTCTGGTCGGTGACCAATTTGTACCGGCTGATCCCCTCTCGCTCCAGCATATGCTTCATCCGCGTGGCGTTCGGGTCGTCGCCGACAAGTCCGGCGATTTCCACGCCGCAACCAATGGCGGCGATGTTCTTGGCGACATTGGCGGCGCCGCCGAGCAAGATCGATTCCGATTCGACCTCGACGACAGGTACCGGCGCCTCCGGCGAGATGCGGTCAACCTTGCCCCAGAGATACTGGTCGAGCATCAGATCGCCATAGACCAACACACGTCCGTTTTCGATATTAGCAAAAAGCTGTTTGAGTCTGTCGCGGGTGATCATGGCCACCGGATTCTCCTTGACTACGGTCCCCATTATATTACAATTAAAGCGTCTAATCAAGGAGTTAGGATGCAACAGCCACAACCGCAGCAAC
>JAPLUP010000168.1 GCA_026397575.1 Candidatus Zixiibacteriota bacterium | reverse complement strand
AATCCGGCGAGCAACGAACCGGCCTGGAAATTGGCGGGGTTCATCATCGCGAGCATATTGAAGGTGTAGATTCTCTCTCCCGTGGTGCCATCCGGCACCGTGACGCTGAAATACAAGGCGATCACAGCAAGGAGTATCAACACGCTTCCAAGAAGTGTATACAGGAAGAACTTGATGGCCGCATACTCTTTGCGTGGTCCTCCCCAGATACCGATCAAGAAATACATCGGTACCAGCATCACTTCCCAGAAAACGTAAAAGAGGAAGAAGTCAAGCGACGCAAAGACGCCGAGCATGCCGGCTTCCAGGAGCAGGAAGAAGGCGAAATACTCTTTTACTCGGTTAGTGATATTGAATGACACGATCAATGAAATGGTGGAAAGCAGAGTAGTCAGGAATAGCATCGGCACTGATAAGCCGTCGACACCAAGGAAATACTGGATCGACAGCGAGGGTATCCAACTGGCTTTTTCAATAAACTGCATCGCGCTGGTAGAGGAGTCGTAGCCGGCGGCGAGAATCAGCGACAGAATCAGCGGAATAATACTGAAACCGGTCGACACCCATCGGATCAGTTTGAAGTTGTCCTTGTTCAGCATCATCACCACGGCCATGCCGACTACCGGTGTGAAGATCATTAAGCTCAGAATCGGAAAACCCATTTTCGTGCTCCTGCGGTCTGCTTACACCACTTTAATCAACAGCATCACCACGATGCCGAATACTATAAAGAAACCATATAGCTGCACTCGCCCCGTCTGTACCTGACGAATCAATGCGCCGAAGCTCCAGACGGTATAACCAAGCCCGTTGACGGCGCCGTCGACAATATGCACATCGAACCACTGTTTGACGTCCGACACCCAGACAGTGAACTTGCCGAAGAAATTGACGACCCAATCAATCACACCGTTGTCAAATATCCATAGTCCCGAAGTCAGCGCCAACACCGGCTTGATAATGATGCGGTCATAGATCTCGTCGAAATACCATTTGTTATAGAGAATAGTGTATAGCGGCTTGAACTTCGTTGCCAACGCGTCGGCGGAAATACTGCGTTTGTAGTACATCAAGTACGCCAGCCCAATCCCACTTAGCGCTACCACGCTCGAAACCAACATGATCAGATAGTGCGGCTGCGCTGCCTCCGGCTCGTGGAAATAGACGAACATCGAATATCCTTCTTTCAGCCAGGGAATCGCCACCCAGCCGGCGCAGATCGACAACACCATCAGAATCTGCAGTGGCATTGTCATTGTGCGCGGCGATTCACGCGCATGGTCATAAGCGTGCTGATCGCGGGGGGTGCCAAAGAAGGTCAGGAAAATCAGGCGGAACATATAGAACGCCGTCATAAACGCAACCAGCAGCGTCAGCGCCATAAACACCGGATGCCCCATGGTAGCCGTTACGATTTCGTCCTTCGACCAGAATCCGGACAGTGGTGGTATACCGGCAATAGATAGCGCAGCGATAAACATCGCCCAGAACGTGATCTTCATCTTGCCGCGTAGTCCCCCCATAAACTGAATGTCCTGCGTGTGCACGGCGTGAATCACCGACCCGGCGCAAAGGAACAAAAGAGCTTTGAAGAAAGCATGAGTCATCAGATGCAACGTTCCGGCGGTGAAGGAACCAAGACCGAGTGCCATGATCATATAACCAAGCTGGCTGACGGTGGAATAGGCCAGAATACGTTTGATGTCATTCTGTACTAACGCGATTGATGCCGCCAGCAAGGCGGTAATAATTCCGATGCATGCAACGACCATTCCTGCAGTCGGAGCGTGGGCGTAGATTGCCATCGAGCGCGCGACCAGATAGACACCTGCCGCAACCATGGTGGCGGCATGAATCAATGCCGAAACCGGCGTCGGACCTTCCATGGCGTCCGGCAACCACACATGCAACGGGAACTGCGCCGACTTGCCGACCGCGCCGCAAAAGATGAAAACTCCCGCCAGAGAAAGCGCCGCAGTCGGAATCACCCCACCGGCAGCCTGCGCAAAAACTTCCCTGTAGTTCAGAGTGCCCGCGTAAATGCTTAACAGCAGGATACCGACGATAAATCCCAGATCACCGATTCGCGTCGTGATAAATGCTTTCTTGCCGGCGTCGGAAGCGCTTTTCTTCTCGAACCAGAATCCAATCAGCAGATACGAAGTTAGACCGACCAACTCCCAGAAGATGAATACGAGGAAGAAATTATTGGCCAGTACCAGTCCGAGCATCGAAAATGTAAAAAGCGACAGATAGGCGAAATAGCGCGAAAAGCGCGGGTCGCCGTGCATGTAACCCAGCGAGTATATTTGCACCAGCATTGAAACGGTTGTCACTACCACTAACATCATCGTCGTCAGCGAGTCAATCAGAATGCCGACTTCCAGTGACATCGTGGGGAAGACCGCCCAGGCAAACCGCATCTCGAACTCGGAGTTGTCACCGAGCTGGCGGACCAGCAGGCTGATGGCGTAGATGAAGCCAATCGCGATGGCGCCGATGGAAATGGCCGACGACAGCTTGCGGTTCTCACGCGTGAAGAGAAGAATTACCAGAAACGATAACAGCGGCAGTAACGGTATGATCCAGCTAAATTCGCGCACGGCTCACCACTTCATCAGATTAATGTTGTCCACAAAGCTGTCGCGGAAATTGCGATATATCAAAAGCACGATCGCCAGCCCCACCGTTGCTTCAGCGGCGGCGACCACGATAACAAATATCGAAAATATTTGGCCGGTAAAATCGGCGGGCGTGACATAACGGTTGAATGCCACCAGATTGATATTGACCGCGTTGAACATTAACTCGATCGACATCAGTATGCCGACCGCATTGCGACGGGTCAGAACACCGAACAAGCCGATGCCGAACAGTACCGCTGCCAGCGACAGATAGTGCGCCAGACTGATTTCCATCAGTTTCTCCTCGCAATCACGATAGCGCCGA
>JAPLUP010000552.1 GCA_026397575.1 Candidatus Zixiibacteriota bacterium | reverse complement strand
CGGTCAACATCTCCGACGCGGTGTACCTGATCGCTTACATCTTCTCCGGCGGACCCGCCCCTTGCGCAGGCTGCAAGCTGCTGTAAGCATTGCCATTATCAATACTGCTGTGCCCGGAGTCTAAGAGACGATTTCGGGCATTTGCCTATCTCGGGGGCTAATGAGGAGCGCAAAGAAAACCGGCAGATGTTAGCATCCGCCGGTTAACAATCAGATTTTCTTTTTATGGCGATCGCGTCTTCTTCTCTTTTTCCGCTTGTGCGTCTTGATCTTTTGACGCTTACGTTTTTTGCCGCTGGGCATTCAACCTCCGTAAGGGTTCACTTAGTTTCAGTCGCCCAATATAGCGTTTATCAGAATCCGCGCAAGGAAAAAGATTGATCAGTTAACCCTCGGCCTGACAGCACCTTGACTCTATGGCACTGGGCAGCAGCCAGATTCTCTGTCCGAAGATACCTTTCGGCGCTCGGACAGACGCATCTGGAAGACCCTGCGTGCGCCAACGCTTAAGCTCGATCGGATCACTTCTACTGCAGCGGTAGCTTAGTGATCAGATCTTTGAACTCGTTCGACGGTTTGAACACCGGCACCTTGCGATCCGGAACCGGAACTTCATCTCCCGTCCGCGGGTTGCGCGCCTTGCGAGCTTTTCTCAACTTGATCTTAAAGGTGCCGAAACCGCGGATTTCGATGTTTTGCATCTCCTCCATCGATTTCTTTATGGTGTCGAGAAACGAATCGACCACTACCGCCACATCGGTTCGGGTCAATCCAGTCCTTTCGGCGACTTTCTCGACTAAATCTGCCTTCGTCATTTGGGGTCACCCTCCCTCAGTTTCATCAACCGATTTATAGTATGCTCCTATTCAGTTCCGTGCCAATGTTTCATGCGTCGGCCAGTCCACGTCCACCCTTAGTTAAATATGTATTGCAGTTTTGGCGACACCAAATCCTGCCCGCTGTCAAGAAGTCTGCCCAAATCAATGTTCGTCAGGCTACCCAGAAGATCGAAGATCGACACTGTCCGACGCGGAGTCTCTTTGATGCGGTTGGGATTCTTGCCCAACCCGGATAGCTCGCCCGCCAAATCGACGGCATCATCGAAAGTGCCAAGCGAATCGACCAGTCCCAGCTTTTGCGCCTGCCTGCCGGTGAAGATTGCCCCAGTAGCCATAGCTACAGCCGAGTCACGCGGAATACCGCGCCGTTCACACACGACGCTCACAAACTGATCGTAAGTATCGTCCACAACCGATTGCAGCATAGCTCGATCGGCGTCGTTAGGCTCACGAAATGGAGAGCCGACATCTTTTACTTTGCCCGACTTTATCGTTTCGTATTGAACGCCTACCTTATCCAAAAGCTTGTTGACAACCGGCCATTCGAAAATGACACCGATCGAGCCGGTGACCGTTCCCGGCACTGCCACGATCTTGTCGGCAGCGCATGCGACATAGTATCCTCCGGACGCGCACACGGAGGACATCGATACCACTACCGGTTTGCTGGTACTGGCGCGCACTTTCATGACCTTATCGTAGATTTCCTGCGATGGCGCCACGCCACCGCCGGGGGAATTGATATGCAACACGATTGCGCGAACATTATCGTCCCTGCCCCAGCGGTCGAGCTGTCTGACGATCTCGGTGGAAGACGCAATCACGCCGTTCAAATTGACGATCGCAACTTTGCTGCCCAGTCCGGAGAAACCGTCTGCTTCTCCAAACCGGCCATAAATTAGCGTAATGGCCATTATCAGGAAGAAGACCAGAAAGCTTCCCCCGATGATGACGCCAATGACAATATCCCGTGTCCGTGCCACGTTAATCCCTTAACTCTTGGCGATCTTTAACCGGTCTCCAACGTTGAGTTTGAGTGAGGTCAGGTTATTAAGTTTAACAATCTCTTCGACACTGCACCTAAATGCGCTCGCGATATCCCACAGGGTATCGCCAACCTTTACTACATACGTAAGGATACTGGCTGCTGTCTTAGCTTTGCTGCCCACGCTGCTGCGCGCCGGAACATTGATCAATTGTCCCACTCGAAGGCGGCGATTGTTCTCGAAGCCGTTTAGTAGCGCCAGATTCGCGGAAGTCGTGCCATACTGCTTGGCCAACTTATCCATCGAGTCCCCCTCGCGAACCTTGTAGGTCATAATGTGCTGTGATTTGGATGCGCGCGGTGCGCTGGCACTCTGGCGGCTTTGGGAGAACCGCTTGACGCCGACGTTGAGCACCTGCCCAGGATAGATCCGCGACGATTTGTCCAGTCCATTGACCATCACAAGTTGGTTGACAGTAGTGCCATGGGCGGAAGCTATGTCCGCCATGCTGTCGCCCTTACGAACCACATAAAGATCCGACCCTTTTCCGGTAGCGCTGGGAGCATCGTAACCTTTGCGTTTAGGCTGTTTGGTTGGGCGATCCTCCCGTGCCGATTGTGGCACCGGAATCATCAGAGTCCGGCCTTCCGTCAGTCGCTGCTTTTTGCTCAAGTTATTGGCGTCTGCCAGCGCCTGAGTGCTGATGCTGTATTGCTTGGCGATTAGCGACATCGTCTCACCTTTGCCGATAGTATGGTGAACCAGCGTTGCGGAACGTGCCGAAGCAAGCCGGTCGTAAGAGGCCCAGAATTTCTCCTTCTGGTCGGGGGGAATACGCAAGGCATAGCTCTCTTTATGCGGATGAGTCACCTTCCGCAGTAGTTCGGGATTGAGCATCTTTAGATAGTCATAGGTTGTGCCAAGCGCGCTGGCGACCTCATAGAGATCAAGCGGCTTATCGACAGTGACAACATCGTACTGCAACGGATCGTCGTAGAACGGAACAAAACCATATTTCTCAGGATTCTTCGCTATGATCATCGATGAAAGAAATAGCGGTACATAGTCCCTGGTTTCGCGCTTTAAGTGCGACATGTGCCAGTAGTCCGTTGTTCCGTCGCGTTTGATAACTTGGTCAACTTTACCCTCGCCGGCGTTATAGGCTGCCAGCGCCAAGTACCAATCCCCGTATCGTTCATAGAGATACTTGAGATACCGCGCCGCGCCGCGCGTTGATTTCTCGTAATCGCGTCGCTCGTCGAACCACCAATCGCGTTCCATGCCAAAGCGTCGACCGGTAGAGCTGATAAACTGCCACGGCCCGACGGCGCTTGCCCAGGAATAGGCATTGGTCTTGAACCCCGATTCGATCATCGGCAAATAGACCAGATCGCGCGGAACACGTTCCTCATCAAGGATTTTCATCATCAATGAAGTGTACCGACCACTGCGAGTCAGAGCCGCCTGAAAGAAATCACGGGCAATCGTCTGGAAATAGACGATGCAGTTTTCAACCTGGTCGTTGACAACCACTGGAATATCATATTCCTGATGAGTGTCTACCGTAGTAATGACCTTCTCGTCCTTCAGCTTGCCGAAGTCGTCGATTTCACCAAAACGGTCGACGAAAGCCTGACTGGATGCTTCGCCGGGAATTGTGGCGAGATAGAGCAACGTAAGCTTGTATTCGGCGCGAATATCGTCAATCAGTTTGCCGTAACTATAGCCGACCGCACTCTCATCCTCCCTGTCGACATTGAGTTCCGACAGCAACGACAGTGCTTTCTCAAAGTTGTATTGAGCCTCTTGCCAGCGTTCGGTGCCATTAGCCTGCACGCCGTAAGCATAGTATTCCTCTGCCAGGCGAATCTCTTCCATGACCTGCTGAGCCTGCTGATCTTTTTCGTCCGCCGCGCCCTCCAAGGAGTCGACACCGCTATAAGCAGTCTCGTCTTCAGCAGTTGCCGCCCACTTGGCTGGTAAGTCCCCCATAGTGGATCTGTCTCTGACAACTGAAGAACATCCCGCCAGCAACACGATCACCATCGTCAGAATCAGCCAAAATCTTGTTACCATCAGTTTCCTCCCAGACTCCAAAACATGTAAGCCGTTGGAAGATATGACTTACAGCAATTTGCTGTCAAGTTTTAATTTGCCGATCTCGGCAAAAAGAAAATCCTTCCAACCGGACTCATCCATATCGACAGAAACCTGATTTTCCGTCCTCTTGAACCAGGTAATCTGCCGCTTGGCATAGTTACGCGTCTTCTGCTTGATCAATTGGAGACATTGCTCAAGCGTGGATCGGCCGCCGAGGTGATCTAACGCCTCATTATAACCGACGGTGCTTGCCAAGACCGGTGAATTTCGATAACCCATATCAATCAATGTTTCAATTTCGCTCATCAGTCCATCCCTAAACATTTTATCGACCCGCAGATTTATTAATTGATAAAGTTTTTTGCGTTCAAGGGTTAGCCCGAAAACCAGAAATTCGAAATTATTGCTCGGGTAAACCCCGGTTCGCTTCAGTTCGGATTTCGGTCTACCAGTCATGTGGAAAATCTCGAGCGCTCTGATCATCCTAACCCTATTACCTACAGGCACTTCCGCAGCCGTCTCTGGATCAATCCCCTCCAGTCTGGCATGCAACTCCGCTGGGTCCAGCCTTGATAGCTCCTCTCTATAAGACGCATCAGCCTCTGGAGTTGTAAAAAAACCTGAAATTAATGCTTTAAGATACAGCCCGGCACCCCCCACAATAATCGGCATTCTGCCTCTTCCAACAATATCGGCGATCGTCTCTCTTGCAGCGTCTCGGTAGCGAACGGCCGAGTACGAACGATCGGGTTCAACGAAATCTATGAGATGATATGGCTGACCGCCAAGTTCCCCTGGGGTCGGTTTCGCCGTGCCAATATCAAGATACTTATATATTTGGCGCGAATCGCAAGAGACGATTTCAAGGTTAAATTGCTCTGCCAGTTCCAATGCCGCTGCCGTCTTGCCCACGGCAGTCGCACCGACCAGTGCCGGGATGATCAGTCTATCAAATCCTGCCGAAACGGACATCAAGTTCATCCTTTGAAAGCCGAATCATAGTCGGTCTGCCGTGGGGGCAGACGTAAGGATTCTCTGCCGCCAGCAAACCCCAAAAGAGCGCCCTCATGCCGGGTTCATCCATCCGGTCGCCGGCCATCAGCGCCCCTCGGCAGGCAAACGAGGCGGCCTTTTTCTGGAAGCGTTTCTGGCTGTCACCCGTAATTTCGCCGAAATCATCCAGCAGTTCCCTGAATAGTATCTCCGGATTTTTTCCAGCCAAGATCGCCGGAGTCGCAGTCAACTGGAGTTGTCGAGGGCCGAAACTCTCCAGCGAAAATCCAAGAGCCGCAAACGTCCCTTGCTCCTGACTAAAGGTATAGAAATCATTTGGTTCAAGGTGAATCGGCACCGGAAATAGTAACTGCTGGCCGGTAATCGTGCGCGCCGGAAACGATTTCATCGCCGTCTCGTAAAGGATTCGCTCGTGGGCCGCGTGCTGGTCAATTATAAAGACGCTGTCCGCCGTGAGCGCAACGACATACATCAAAGCCAACTGCTGAAATCTGACTTCTCCGCTGATTCCCAGCGCCTTGCGGGTAACATAAGCTGCTGAGAGCGAGCCCGTTTCCTCTACGGGGGCAGAGACTCCATGTGCCACTGCCTCTTCGAAGTGTGAATGTGTGTGATCTGCGGCATCCACCACAGGTTTGCCGAAGATCGTTGCCAACGACTCCTCAGATTGAATCGCCGTCGAAGTCGATTGACCGAAAAAGTCGCGTACCGACTGTCGGGTAGCGGCCTGATGATCCAACCGGGTTGGACTGCTCGAACCGCGTGACTGACCGAGACAGAAAGCTCCCGGCAGAGCACTACCGCCAAGCAAGGACTCTCTGACCAGATGATATAGGGTGTGAAAAATGATTCGTTCGTCGGCAAAGCGCACTTCGGATTTGGCCGGATGAACGTTGACATCAAC
>JAPLUP010000617.1 GCA_026397575.1 Candidatus Zixiibacteriota bacterium | reverse complement strand
TCCGATTCTTCAACCAACCGCACCGCGGCTATCTTGTAGTCTCCATCAAATTGACGACGTTGGTTTGACATCTTGACACCTCCAAAGGTTATAATACCGACCTTCTCTTAGTGTCCACTGTTTCAGGGGAACTCCAGTTCCCAGTGAAACGCGGAACCCGACATTTCTTGCATCCATGGTTGTCGGGTTTGGTACTTCGCTACAAACCCGACCTTGTATCTTGCTGTTGAAACTCTTTTCTTGGAACGAAGCGGGATGAAACTGTACCCGACCTCAGGACGACAAGCCTGTTGCGTAGATAGGTTCTCCCGCCGCGTTCCCGTGATCGCCAGACGCCGAACGCTATCTGAGGCGAAAGACTTGATCTTCCAGCCTGCATTGACAAGGTTGGCGCACAGCGATCCATTCTCAGACTCCTTTGTTAACATAACAAAGAGCCCTCTGAGAAACAAATGCACGTTTCTCGTTCAAAACTCCCTCAGGGAGCAGATGAACAATTCTGCCATTGACAGTCAAGACGCTATC
The DNA here is from genome assembly GCA_026397575.1 of Candidatus Zixiibacteriota bacterium. Classification (GTDB taxonomy): domain Bacteria; phylum Zixibacteria; class MSB-5A5; order CAIYYT01; family CAIYYT01; genus CAIYYT01. Next base: position 2,269 of record JAPLUP010000617.1, on the reverse strand, counting down.
TACAGTGCTGTCCAATTCGTGGCTGGTGTACCCCCCGTGCACCAACCTAAATCAATCACCTCATACCGGACCAAGAATACCCTATCTCGCCCGAATGGCAGCATTCTCCCTGCATTTTTGCAATCCCCCTTCCCCTGTTAAAATCTCTTGTCCATTGCGGTTTTAACGCTTACATTCTCAAGCTAGTATTCTTTCGAATGAGGATAAGTCGTTGACGTGCCCGATACAGTAATAAAACCCCTTACCATCGGAAACTTAAGCGCCAGAATTCCCATTATCCAAGGGGGCATGGGTGTCGCCATCTCGCTGTCACGCTTGGCATCGGCGGTGGCCAACGAGGGGTGTATTGGCGTCATCGCCGCGGCAGGCATTGGCAGGAATGAGCCCGACTTCCATTCGAGTTTTCTGCAAGCAAGTATCCGAGCGCTCCGAAACGAAATACGCAAAGCGAAATCCCAGACCGATGGCATACTCGGACTGAACATCATGGTAGCGCTATCGACCTTCGGCGAATTGGCTCAGGCCGCGATCGAAGAAGAGATCGATATCATCTTTGCGGGCGCGGGTCTGCCATTATCACTGCCACAGTACCGGAAGCCGGACTCCAAAACCAAGCTGGTGCCGATCATCTCTTCCGCAAGGGCCGCAGGGCTAATCTGCAAGAGTTGGATGCACAAATGGGATTATCTTCCTGATGCAGTCGTCCTCGAAGGTCCAAAGGCGGGGGGACATCTCGGATTCAAAGAAACGCAAATCTTTGACCCCGATTTTGCTCTTGAGAAATTGCTTCCGGCCGTTCTCGATGAAGTTAGTATTTACGCAAACCGTTACGGGAAGCACATCCCCGTCGTCGCCGCCGGCGGCATCTATACCGGCCACGACATTCTGAAATTTATGCGCATGGGAGCAGCCGGCGTCCAGATGGGAACCCGGTTTGTCGCCACCCATGAATGCGATGCTGATCTCCGCTTCAAGCAAGCCTATATCGACGCGACTGAAGATAAGATCGTCATCATCAAGAGCCCGGTCGGGATGCCGGGGCGGGCGATACGCAATCAATACATTGATGAAGTGGAATCAGGACAAAAGAAACCTTATAAGTGCCCGTTCCATTGTATCATCACTTGTGACTACAAGGATTCGCCCTATTGTATCGCCGATGCTCTCGTCAGCGCCCAAGAGGGTCATCTGGACGAAGGATTCGCATTTGCCGGTGCCAATGCCTATCGGGTAAGTGAGATCGTTTCGGTCAAGCAACTTGTCACTTCGCTGTTGACTGAAGCACACGAAGCCGAGGCGGCAACGTTACGGCAAATCAGCTAACTGAGACTGCAAAAACTCCACTCAGATTCCGTTGCATATAACTGATCACTGCGTAAGCGAACTCTTTCGTTGTGGCGTTGCCACCGAGGTCGCGGGTTAGGACTCTGCCGTCGCGGATGACCTGCCGGACAGCGTTCATAATCTTGTCGGCAGCGGCATCTTCATGCAGGTGACGTAGCATGAGTATCCCCGAAAAGACCAGCGCGCAGGGGTTGGCAATTCCTTTGCCGGCGATATCCGGTGCGGAACCGTGAACTGCCTCGAACACGGCGTATTCGGTACCGATATTCGCTCCCGGCACCATGCCGAGTCCGCCGACCAGTCCTGCCGCCAAATCGGACACGATATCCCCATAGAGATTGGACAAAACCAGTATATCAAACTGCGTCGGATCCATGACCAGCTTCATGCAGAGGGCGTCTACGATTACGTCATCAAATCTGATATCAGGATAATCCTCCGCCACGGCTGCAATCGAGTCGAGAAACAGTCCGTCGGACAGCTTCATGATGTTGGCTTTGTGCACCGCCGTCACCCGCTTACGTCTCATCTTGCGCGCGTATTCAAACGCAAATCTGCCGATACGCGTCGACGCAAGTGTAGTAATCACTTTGATTGCTTCGGAGACCCCCGGGGCCACTAAGTGCTCAATGCCGGAATAGAGGTCTTCCGTATTCTCGCGCACGATCACCAAATCGACGTTTTCGTATCGTGCCTTAACGCCTTCCAATGAATGTACGGGTCGGAGATTGGCATACAAATCAAGCTTCTTGCGCAGGCCGACATTGGCTGAAGAGAATCCCTTGGCTACGAAAGTTGTCAGCGGCCCTTTGAGTGCCACTTTGTTTCGTCGGATCGAGTCGAGTAGCTGTTCGGGCACCGGACTGCCGTAGTCGGGAATCGCATTGATGCCTGCCGGGAACTGCTCCCACTCTATTTCGACACC
>JAPLUP010000096.1 GCA_026397575.1 Candidatus Zixiibacteriota bacterium | reverse complement strand
TTTATAAGTAGTTCGATGGCCTGAAGCTCGGCGCCGTGGCAAGAAGTCGTCAGCGTTTTACCGATTGCCGGTGCGTCGATGCACGATCACCGCACTACCGCCAATGGCAACTGCCACCGTCTCGCGCGCAAAGAAATTGCGCAGCGTCCAGCTTGAACCCAAGCGCGTCAATTGATCGGTTAGCTCCCACTTAGTTCCGCGCAGAGTGACTCTGACACTTCGGCTGATCGGAATTACCGACAGCATATCACCCGGCGTTCCCGCCAATTGAAGATCGTTATCATCGAGAAAATAGACTTCCTGCCGGTGATCCACGAGTCGCGCATTGAGTGCATGTCCGGTAGTACGCTGCCGATCACTGACCAGAGCCAGCAAAAAAACGTTCGCCAGCATCTGGTCACTCTCGAATGTCGTATCGAAAGCGCCAAAGATTTCGAGCTGATCGCAGCCCTGATCCAGAACATACTTGATCGCCAGTTCGCCGTCAGTGGCGTCCTTGTCGACGGGATAATTGACCTGTTGCACGCCGGCGTACTTCTGCAACACCGTTGCATCGACCGAATCAAAGTCGCCGAGAACGAGATCGGGCGTTTTGCCGAGATCATGAAACAAATGCAAGGCGCCATCAACGCTAATTACTATTCCACGACCCTTGGCTACGTCGATCGCGGCGCCGTAAAAATCAAGATGCGCCGCCGGATAGGCGCCATTCAAGAAGATTGCCGCCTGTTTCATTAACGGCTACTCCATTTCAAAGTTGATAATGACATACCAACGCTTTATACTGCCCTGCAAGCAAGATATAAGGAGACCCCTTGATGTACAAATGGATATCGCTGCTTATAATTCTATGCTCATTCTGCCCAACCATCTTCGGGGCACAATCGACCGATGAATGGCTGACCCTCTACGAGAAATCGCATTATCTCGAGACACCGCGTTATGACGAGACGATAGCATTCTGCAAGAAGCTGGCCGATTATTCGCCGATAGTCTCATTTACCGATTTCGGCGTTAGCCCGCAGGGGCGCAAATTGCCCCTGCTGATAATCGACAAGGACAGTGAGTTTGACCCGCAATTAGCTCACCGTCGTGGCAAAGTGGTGCTCTTGGTGCAAGCTGGCATCCATGCCGGTGAAATCGAGGGCAAAGACGCCGGGTTGTCTCTTGTGCGCGACATTGTCGTCCATGGCAAATACCAACAGGCACTCGACAATGTCGTCATCCTGCTGATCCCGATTTTCAACGTCGACGGCCACGAACGCTTCGGTGCATACAACCGCATCAACCAGAACGGCCCCGCCGAAATGGGCTGGCGCACTACCGCACAAAACCTGAACCTCAACCGTGATTTTGTCAAGGCCGACGCTCCTGAAATGCGCTGTTGGCTTGGCATGTTCAATCGCTGGCTGCCTGATTTTCTGGTCGACGTCCACACGACCGATGGCGCCGACTTTCAGTATATCATCACCTACAGTCTCGAAACCAACCGTAACGTAGCCAAGCCACTTGCAGACTGGTGCGACGACGCCTTTCTTCCTGAAATCAACGAACGGATGATCAAGTCGGGATTCCCGATGACACCGTATGTCGTGCCGCGCGTCGATCATGATGTGACCAGCGGACTAATGTCCTGGACAGCTACACCTCGTTTCTCCAACGGTTACGGAGCCGCGCAAAACAGGCCGTTCATGTTGATAGAAACTCATATGTTGAAAACATATCAACAGCGAGTTGAATCAACCTATCAACTGCTGCATCAT
>JAPLUP010000414.1 GCA_026397575.1 Candidatus Zixiibacteriota bacterium | reverse complement strand
TTAAGAACTGCCCGGTCTTCTTCTATGATCGTTTCCGGATAATGCAACTATCTACACGGGCCGGATTTGCCGGATGTGAGGTGACCAAAATCAAAGGATCGGGAATGGATTACGTGGCTGTGTTTCGCAAACCGTGACCATCATCATGCCTTTGCAGAACGATGACCTTCCGGGGATATCGATTATCCTTGCCCTCCGCAATGAGGAGGAGCATCTCGCTTGTTGCCTTCAGTCGTTGGTAGACCTTGATTATCCTCCTGACAAAACGGAGATTCTGCTTGTCGACGGCATGTCAACTGATCGCACGGCAGAGATCATTGACCGGTGGGCGAAAGCAGATCAGAGAATACGACGACTGCAGAATCCGGGCAAGATAGTCTCGACGGGGATGAATCTCGGCCTGAGAGAGTCGCGCTTCGACCTTGTTCTCTGGACTTCCGGCCACACGTTGCTGCGACCCGATCATCTTCGTAAATGCCTTGATACGATGAGACGGACGGAAGCAGCCGCGGTTGGGGGCGTACTTGAAACCGTGGCGTTCTCGTGGATTGGGAAGATCAATGCTGCGGTACTGTCAAGCAGCTTCGGTGTCGGCAATGCACGCCACCGAATCGGCGGGCAATCCGGCTGGGTGCCCGCTGTGACCATGGCTCTCTATCGTAAAGAGTCAATCCTTGCCGCCGGCGGTTTCAACGAGTCGTTGCCGCGCAGCCAGGACAACGACTTGCACAATCGCATGAATCAAATCGGCGCTCGTTCCTATATGGATGCCGGAGTTCGTCCCACTTATCTTTGCCGTGAGACCTTTTGGGGGCTGCTGCGCCAAGCGTGGAACAATGGCTACTGGAACGTCATGCTCACTAAGATGAAATCGCGGGGGCTCAATCTGCGCCACTTTGTACCGATGGCGTTTGTCCTTGTCCTGTTGCTTCTGACGGTTATGGCTGCATTGCAGCCACAAAGTGGCATTGTTCTCATCGTTTTTGCCGCCATCTATCTGGCGGCGGATTTGGTGGCTTCCGCATTTGCCGGGATCAGACGCAGTTTGCTGTGGCAAATACCGTTGTTGTTCTTCTGGTTTCTGGCGCTGCATATGACTTACGGTGTAGCCTCGTGGGCGGCGCTTTTTCGTCGAATCCCGGCACATCGTGCGAAAGTCAGAGATACTGATCTTTCTTCCTGAATCCATCAGACTCTCAATCCATGGTGCAGTCTCCTTGACAAAGCTCGGTAGATCGAAACCCTTGACTTCGGCGAACTCAGTTAAGACCTGCCGCGACGCGACAATTGGCGAGGTGGGCTCGCTGGCGTGGGAGGCCGAGCAGTGTACTCTGCAAGCAAACGGCGACTTTGTCCGCGTATCACTGTCAAACGCTGTAGGCTAATTCAGGAGACAAATGTGACTGCAAGAAGCAGAGTGCAGGTAAAGACGGTGAATGTCCCCGGATACTCTTCGAGGATTGACGCTGAGAAGTATGATGCCATGCGCAAGGCACTGATGAAGGTGCTTCCCAAGAGGCTTCCGGGAATGTTGCAGAAAGAGATGTTCGAAGCGGTAATTCCGTACTTGCCGGAAGTGCTCTGGCCCAACGGAAAGAAAGCGGGTTGGTGGGCAAAGACAGTCCAATTAGATCTGGAGGCAAAGGGACTTGTCAAACGAACTGATACAAAGCCGCTGAGGTGGTATCGAGCCTAGATTTACTGGTTCGGACTCGTGTGGCTCGAACCGAGATGATTCAAGAATACAATCGGAGCCGCACGTTGTCAACGTGCTTGGCTGAGGCGGTGATGGGCGCCGCTTTTGTTGTTGACAGGGAACTTGTAGAGTCTATTAATTAATGGCGTTGGCTTGATTTGGGAGTCAGGGTGGGTATTACGCGCAAGATTCG
>JAPLUP010000669.1 GCA_026397575.1 Candidatus Zixiibacteriota bacterium | reverse complement strand
AGTGCGAGGCGTATTTTGCGGAAATTGATCGTCGCGGTGGCGTAATGCGCTGTATCGAAGAGGGGTTCCTGCAACGCGAGATCGCCAAGGCGGCATACACATACCAACGGGAAATCGACAACAAAGAGCGGATCATCGTCGGCGTGAATGGATACGTGCTAGAAAACGAACGGATTGACATTCCGATTCTGAAAATCGATGAATCGGTGGCGGAGTCGCAGTTGCAGTCGATTAAGAAAGCCAAGTCGATTCGCGATCAGGACAAAGTTACGCGAACCCTGAATGACTTGCGGCAGGCGTGTCGTGACAACAAGAATACGATGCCATTTATCATCGATTGCGTCCGACAGTATACGACGATGGGGGAGATTTGTGACGCAATGAAGGATGTGTATGGAGAGTATATCGAGCCGCCGAATTTGTAGGTGACGGTCGATCAGGGCGCGGAGACCGCGCCCCTACACGGGCGCAAAGGTTTGAACGAAGCTGTGTGAGCGGAGAGATGTATGAGTGACAAAATCAGAATTCTGTTGGCCAAAGCCGGTCTGGATGGCCACGATCGGGGAATCAAGGTTATCGCGGCGGCGTTTCGGGATGCCGGATTTGAAGTGATTTACACCGGGTTGCGCCAGACGCCGGAGATGATTGTGGATGCCGCTTTGCAGGAAGACGTCGACGCCGTCGGCGTGTCGATTCTGTCCGGTGCGCACATGACACTTTTTCCGGCGATTCGCAAATTGATGGAAGAACGCAATTGCGCCGACATGATTTTGTTCGGCGGTGGCATTATGTCGGAAGACGAGATTACCGAACTGGGGCGCAAGGGCGTGAGTAAGCTGTATGGGCCGGGCACTTCGACGATTGAAATCGTCGAATACATCAAAGGCGCAGTAGCGAAAAAGCGGGCGGGCGAGAAGCTGGTGTAGGGCGAGCGGAATATCAACCCACCAGCGGGCTATGACTACCCCTATTTTGCAGTTGATTTTCCGGCGCGTTCCGCATACATTTGTGACAATGAACTTAGCTTAATTGTTGGGAGACAATATGGTTTACAACGTTTCTGATGCTCAGCAGCCGGTTCGAGATATGATGAAGGAGATCGGCCCGAAATTGGAGGAGATGGGACGGGTGCATGATCGGCAGCCGGATGCTTTTGCGCACGACATCTTTCAGTTTATCGCCGGCAAAGGGCTGGTCGGTTACACCATGCCCAAGGAACTGGGGGGTGGTGGTCGTACGGGGTTGGAATATGCGACCCTGATCGAGGAAATCGCATACTACGATGCGCCATCTTCGCTGTTGGCTGCAGTCAGTCAGCTTGCCTGTGATCCGATTATCCATCACGCCAACGACGAACAGAAAAAGAAGTACATTCCGCCGTCGGCTTCCGGCAAATGGATTCCCGCGTTTGCGTTGACCGAGCCGAATGCCGGTTCCGATGCCGCTAATCAATCGACAGTGGCGACGGTGGATGGCGATCATTTCGTGATCAATGGTGAAAAGATATTCATCATGCATGGTGATGTCTGCGACTTTGCCGTCGTGTTCTGCAAGATTCAGGAGGGTGACTCGCGTGACAAGGTGTCGGCGATATTGGTTCCCGGCGATGCGCCCGGATTCAAAAAGGCGACACTGATGCAGAAGATGGGGATGAAATACGCCACCACCGGCAGACTGTGGTTCAGCAATGTGAGAGTGCCGAAGTCAAATCTGATGGGGGAAGTCGGCAAAGGGTTTAAGTATGCCATGCAGACTCTGGATGGTGCGCGTATCGGTATCGCGGCGCAGTCGACCGGCATGGCGCGACGCGCTCTGGATGAGTCGATCAAGTATGCCAAGACTCGTCAGGCATTCGGCGCGCCGATTGCCAAGTTGCAGGCAATTCAGTGGATGATTGCGGATATGGCAACGAAGGTGGCGGCAGCGAGCTTGTTGACATACAAAGCGGCACAGTTGCAGGATGCGGGCACCCGGTTCGGTCTGGAAGCGGCACAAGCGAAGCTGTTCGGTTCCGAAGCGGCGAATTTCTGCTGCGATCGCGCCATGCAGATTCACGGCGGTTATGGCTATATCGGTGAGTTCTCGATGATCGAGAAGCTATATCGCGACCAGCGCGTGTCGGAGATCTATGAGGGGACATCTGAAGTCCAACGTCTCGTGATCGCCGCCAATTATTTGCGCGGTTGAACGGTAGCGTAAACGGATTTTGATTTTGTAGGGGCGCACGGCTGTGCGCCCTTGTTTATTTGACTTCCTGCGAAAATCGGTGGGAATATTCTGAGTCCCCATTTGTAGACAGATTGATGATCGCTCATACCAAACAACTGAAATTCGTTGTGCTGACGTGCTTCGTCGGCATTTTGGCAGTCTGCCAGATCGCACTATCTCTGGAGCTTCCGGCAGTGACTAGGGCTGAAGCCGAGAAATGTCCGCTCGATTGTGTAATTCGCCTTGCTTCAAACGTGACCGACACGAGCACTCGAGAGATGTTCATTAACTTACTGATAAGCCGTGCGGCACACGATGGAAAAGTCGACAGAGCGCTGGATCTCCTTGATTCGACAGGCTGCTCACGAGCTCTGTCCTCTATACCGTTCCAATGCAAGGAAGCGAAGCTACAGCCTAAGTCGATTCGTCGTCTGGCCGCTGAACTCCAGAGGGCAGGAGCCGAGAAGGGCAACCGGAGCTTCGACTTTGAAGCATATAACCTTGTAGAAGGTTGTGCAAATTCCGCCTATTATGGTCTCGGAGACAGCATTACCTCGGCCTTGATTCTGAGTCCCTACTATCGAGGAATTACCTATCTACTACTAGCCGACACTTGCCAGCAGCGCGGCCTTAGGGATTTGGCCATCGAATTCTTAGGGAAGGCCACACAGTCTCCTTCGCGATCACAAGCTGGACCAGATGTTTCAATTCTCTGCGAGGTTGCAGGTCGTTATTGGGCCATGGGAATTGGAGACAGGGCATTCGAGTCAGTTAGAGCCGCAGAAAAGCTGATCCACACAGATAGGGCCGGCGCATTTGCCGTGGCAGAGCGTTGCCTTGAATTCGGCCTGCCAGACAAGATTCCGAAGCTTCTGGCCGGTGCAGACACTCTGATGCTCCGCGATTTGTACCTCCCTGATATCGTGAGAGCTTGTCTACGGGGAGGGAAACGCGATTATGCTCTTCGGGCAGCCACAATGCTTAGCGAAATCTCTGGCAGAGTCGAGTCTCTCGCTGAAGTTGCGGAGAGCTATCTGAACATCAAGCGAGCGGATTCCGCTCAACTGATAATGGACAGCGTCTCGCGAATGCTCAGCGACACACTTGAACTTTGGCAGATTACGAGTTCCCTCTGCGCAATGGCCTGCGCCTACTCTCATAGTGGCTACGATTCGATGGCGCTATCACTTCTGTCGAGAGCTTTTGATCTTGGCTGCAAGGCCAGCAATGACACAGCTTCCCAGTGGGTAGATGGTTTGGGGGATGCTGTTGAGACTTCCCTAGAACTCGGATATGTGAATGAGTCCCGCTCAATGTTGCATGAGCTCGCGGGCACAGGAGAAAACGCCTATTGGGTAGCGGATGCCTATGCGTATCTCAGGGAAGAAGGCCGTATCGATGAAGCAGAGCAGGTTCTTCTGTTCATAGATGATGGCGAGGTTAGACGTGCGATCAGGGAAGGGAATGACTACAAGTGCAGTGATCTGTTAGTCGCCGAATCGCTCCTTGCTACCGTCCGCAGAGATCATCGCCCGCCCGGGGACTCTGCTACACGTCGCATATTGAACGGCGTGCTAGTGTCTCGTCCCAGAGATATCTTGCATAATTAGTTTGAGGGTTTTAGCTTTCTTTTGAAGGAAAGGAAGGAAGCTATGACTCTTGGTCGTCCGATACCGGTGCTGGTGCTCTC
>JAPLUP010000419.1 GCA_026397575.1 Candidatus Zixiibacteriota bacterium | reverse complement strand
GAGCGACTTCAGGGGCGACATACCTGGCAAACAAGGGTTTTCAAATGATAGTTTTGTTGGAAGAATTCGCAGATATTTGTGACCGAGGTCAACTTGTGCTAACATTAATCGGTACAATGCATTACAGTCTGCTACAAGCGCTTCGGTGAAGATAATCGCGCACGCAAGCTGTAGATTTGTAAGATTTTACTGGACTTCTTTCTGCCAACCACGTATAATATGCACGACAATTAATCTCCACCATAAGTGTTGTTCAAGCTTTGCTTCGAAAAATCAATCCTTGTCAATTCATGAGTCCGGAGATAAGCGCAATAGTGCGCAATAACACATCTTTCTTGTCAGGTTAGTCGTTGACGATCGGCAAGAAAGACAAATCTACAGGAGTGTAGAATGAATATCTTCGTAGGCAACCTGTCACGCGAAACAGCTGAAGCGGATCTTCGCCAGCAATTTGAGGCTTTTGGACAGGTGACCAAAGTGGCCATTATCACCGACAAGTTCACCAGTGAGTCGAAAGGCTTTGGCTTTGTCGAGATGGCCAACAAGTCTGAAGCTGATGCGGCGATTAGCGGCATGAGCGGCAAGGAATTGCATGGCCGGACACTTAACGTCAGCGAAGCTCGTCCTCGTCCCGAAGGCGGCGGCGGTGGCGGCGGCAGACGTGATGGTGGTGGCGGCGGCGGTAACCGTGGTGGTTACGGTGGCGGCGGCGGACGGCGGAGCTGGTAGTAGACGAATTTCGCCACCCGGTGGCGTGAACTACATGAGGCAGGAGTCAATGACTCCTGCCTTTTCATTTGCAGTCTCTCGATGAGTGAGCCAAAGACCGTCATTGCCTGACCCCCTTGAAATGGCTGCGGGCAAGCGTCGACTCAGAACGTTACCCAGCCTTGTCCTCTGTCCCAAGGACCTCGCCACTTCGGGGTCACAGTCTAAGGCGAAACAAAAACCGAGAGTCCCTCTTGGGAACTCCCGGCTTTTCTCGAAAATGATTTTAGGTACTCTACGGGCAGTGGGGAGCAAGTCCTCCGGAGAATATGTAGGCAATGAGGTAGACCACGTCGGAAATATCAACGTCACCGCTCCCATTAGCGTCCCCCAGTCCGTGGGGAGTATTACACTCACCCGGAGCCGCTCCGCCGGAGAAGATGTATGCAATCACGAAAACCACGTCGGAGATGTCCGTCTCACCATCGCCGTTAGCGTCGCCACATTGGCTGCAAGCGGCGACGGTGGTGAAATTCTGCCAGAAACCTCCGGAGAGCTTGAAACTGCCGCCGGTACCATGGCCGTATACAGTCTGTCCGACGGTGCCGGAGAGAGACATATTCGTTGACGTCCCTTGGCCCCCTCCGGATGCTACCACCTGCCACTTGATTTGATCGCCAAAGAGGGAAGATTCCCCCGGTAGCAACAGAACCAGCAAGGCAGCAGCAAGAATTGCTATGAAGTGTGTTTTTCTCATCGTCACACTCTACTTCTTCTCAGCCAGAAGTCTCTCGACTAATGCCTGTAGTTGCTGAACCTTATTCTGAAGCTCATTGAGTTGTTGCGTCTTGTCCTTCAATTCAATGCGCAGCTCTTTTGCAGCGGCTAAAGCGATGCCAGCCGGATCGATTGTCGAGATCGACTTACCGTCACTGCCGACACCGAAGATCGCCTGGAAGTCCTGCGCGGTCGGGCCGATGTGGGCCATGTCGGCATTACCCTTGTAATTCCATCTGCTGATCGCCAGTTGCTCGATCTGGTCGAGGAGTTCGGAGCCATTGACCGGCTGGAAATTCTCTTTCACGTTGGCATCAGAAGCATTCACCCAGTTGGTGCCATCGCAGTAGGCGCCGCCGGCCACGTCAATACGATGCGTAGCATCAACACCGACGCCGATGCCATGATCAAAAAAGCCGTCACCATCAGAATCAAGGTCGATCATACGGTTGCCATTGTTGACGATAATATTACCCTTAACCACTCCATGATTGACAACTTTCATGGCGATTTGAACACCCGGCTCGTCGATTGCGATTCCCGCGGTAGTGGAGTCTGCCGTCGTGGAGACACTTCTGTCTACAGTTCCGTCGCCGTCCAAATCGGCTGCACAAACCAGACTAGCCGCCCGGTTGTCGTTCGCCCCAGTCCCCTTGGTCTTGATCGCCACGCCGGAAGTCGTCGGAGTCAATATCTGCGAGATCTCGCTCTCAGGAACGCTGTCACCGTCGTCGTCAATATCGAGTACGGCGCTCGCGCTCCCCAGAGAAGTGCGCAAATCAATATTTTCCTTACGATTGGCATCTGCGCCTGTGCCTTTCGTCTTGATCGCCACGCCGGAGGTTGTGGGAGTCACGCGCAGTGACGCTTCATTGTCGGCGACGCCGTCGTCGTCAGTATCAGCCACACAGCGCATATCGCTACCCACGTCACCGTCCTCGTCCGTAACCCTTACTTGCGCTTTGAACTCCGAGATTCCGTCGCCGTCATCATCGACGTCGCAGGCGACGACGCCTGTAGAATCGGCAGTGCCGGAAGAGACCGAAACGACGCGGTCTTTGTCAGCCCCAGTGCCTTTCGTCTTGATCGCCACGCCGGATGTAGTCGGTGTGCAAACTTGCGTTATTTCTTCATTTGGTATTCCGTCGTCATCGACATCAGTGGCGCAAGCAGCGCTGACGTTACCGCCGGGACTGGCTTGCACAGTGAGTGAAGCCGACTTGAAGTTAGATCCGGTTCCCTTGGTGTTGATCGCCATTCTGGCACTGACGTCATCGGCGCTAGAGGAGACACTGCTCTCTGGAACACCGTCATTGTCGACGTCGGTGGCGCAGGCAGCGCTGGCGCTACCGCCCGGAGTGCCCGACACAGTAAGCGTAGCCGACCTGGAGGTAGATCCGGTTCCCTTGACGTTGATCGCCATTTTGGCGCTTGTGGCATCGGCGCTTGAGGCAACGCTGTTGTCTGCCAAGCCGTCGCCGTCCAGATCAGCCTCGACGGAACTCGCAGCGACCGTAGAATCGGTCGTGCTGCGAACGGTTCTGCCAGCGCTCCCGGTTCCTTTGGTGTTGATGGCATGCTTGGCCGAAGTAGCTGAACTGCTTGACATTACACTGCTCTCCGGGGCACCATCACCGTCGACATCGGTCACCATTAGCACTCTCGACTCATCCCCATTAGCTTTTAGAGTGATATCACCATACTGCGGGCGGCCAGGGCGTTTGCCACTGAGTTCTGTGTAAGTCGATTCATTGTCGGCCGCCATGCGCGCGACGTGCACCTCCGACTCATCGATAGCGATGCTGGCTGAGTCGGCATCAGCAGAAATTGCCACTTCGCGCTTGTTGACAGTCCCCGCCAATTCGGAGCCGGCTTTGAACTTGGCGACCTTCTTACCCGCAATTATCTCGGTGCCCATGTCGATCGTCGCAGCACTGTCAGCATCAAACATGTGTAATGCGCCTGGTGCGGTAACAACGTCGCCTGATACGCTGCTGGAAGCCACCGCATACGGGGCGGCCGACAACGGAGTGCGGGGTGAAATCGGCGGCTGACCGGCAATCTGGATCTGAAGATAGCGAACCACTCCACCACCACCACCGCCACCACCGGTGAGCAGATCAGCACTCAAAGGCACGGTAGCGCCCAGCGCGACCGAAAACAAACCATCGGTTACCTGAACACCCACATGATCTTCAGTCCAAAGCGGAGCGCCACCAACCGGCACCTCGTAGATTTGGAATATCATGGTATAGGAACCAGTAAGAGGCTGGTCGCTGCCATCGAGCAGGCGACCCTGGTAGCTGGTAACCAGCGGGACGCCTGCGAAAACGCTTGTCGTGGCGAACACGATCAAGAGGGTTAAAGAAACGATTGACAATCCACGACTGAGGTTCATGGGGGCAACTCCTTTTGACTGGTGTGCTAATGGTTTGACAATAAACTGCTGCGAGCCGCAGCAGTGACAATGCCATTTCTAACATATACTGATACGATCTATATAGTCCATGAGTTTGACGGATCTATTGTGGATGTCCAACAATCTCCGATTGCGTGTCGCCGCTAGTGGGAGACTCGCAGGAACTGGCCAAATCACAGGGAAACTGCGGACTAGACTCATGCAACAACGGACTGGGGTTTTGCCAACACCCAGTCCGCTGAGAAAGATCATGTCGAAAGAACTACGGGCAGTGGGGAGCAAGTCCTCCGGAGAATATGTAGGCAATGAGGAAAACCACGTCGGAAATATCAACGCTACCGCTACCATCAGCGTCTCCCAGCCCTGTGGGATTGTTGCACTCACCCGGAGCTGCTCCGCCGGAAAAGATGTACGCAATCACGAAAACAACGTCGGAGATGTCGCTTCCACCATCGTTGTTGGCGTCACCGCAGCTAGTACACGGCGCCACGGCTGTCCCGAAATTCTGCAAGAAACCATTGATGAGGTGAAAACTCGCCGAACTGCTTTGTCTTACCGCGGTCTGCCCGAGACTACTGGTAAGCGCAAAACCGCCTCCCGTAGCGGTGCCGCCGGAAGCGGTAACGACTTGCCACTTGAGTTGCTCTCCGGAAAGCAGGGCAGTCTGAGACGCTTCGCCACCGGAACCACCGCGTGCCAATCCGAACATCGCCAGACTTAGAAGCACCGTAAGGATGATCTGCTTATTCATGTTTCTTATCCTTTGCTCTTCTATCTGGTTAGTTTTTCGTTGTCGCTTGCTTCTGAAGCATGACTTTGATCGCATCCAACTCGGCCTTGAGTTGAGAAATCTCGCGCGCCTGATCTTCAAGCTGCGTAGTTTTCGCATTCAGCTCTTGCATCTTACTGTTGAGCGCCTTAATCGCTGCCAGCGCAATGCCGGAGGGGTCAATCGTCGAGATTGACTTGTCATTTGCCCCTACGCCAAATGCGGCTTTGAAATCCTGGGCCATCGGACCGATGTGTTCGGCCTGATTGTCGCCCTTATAGTTCCAGCGGGTGATAGACAACTGAGCAATCTGCTCGAGCAGCTCATTGCCGTCAACCGCCGTAAAGTTTTCCTTGGAGTTCACATCGGAAAAATTAACCCAGTTAGCGCCGTCGCAATATGCGCCGCCGGCGACATCGATTTTCTCTATCGGGTCTTTACCAATACCGATCTTGCCAGCCAAATAGCCATCGCCGTCGGAATTCAATTCGATTTTTCGAGTTGCGCCTTCGTCGACCGTAAATCTGCCTTTGATCGTACCGTCCCAACCCTTTCTCATTCCCATCGCGACCTGGACACCCGGTTCGTCGATTGCGATTGATGCCTGACCGGAATCAACTGTGGATGAAACTTGTTTCTCCATCACTCCGTCGCCGTCGAGATCGGCTTCGAGGAGTATCGTTGCGGCAGCCGAGTCAGCGCTGCCAGAACACCGCAGTGTTTGTGCGTTTTGGGAGTGCCCAATTCCGATGTATGCCCCGCTGGGGCGGGCAGACAATTGAACCTCAACGCCGTCATTACCGCTCGATCCGATGCCGCTAGATTTCAACCTCCGCGACGCCCCGGCGGCGCCGACGCTGTCTGCACTTGTGACCTCTGCAACGCCGTCGCCGTCAAGGTCAGCTTCCAAAAGAATCTCACCAGACGGCATAACCGGACCGCCTCCGGTGGCCTGCATCCTGATCGTGCCGGTCGTGCTGCCCATGTGGCCGCCAAGCAACGTGTTCCTACTTCCGGTCGCAGTGCTTATTTCTTCCGTCGAGCTTTCGGGGATACCGTCGTTGTCCACGTCGAGCGAAGTTACGAAACCCCCAGAAGCGGTGTCACTGTACATCACCGATTGCGCCGTATAGGCCGACTTTACATTGGCCTTCGCTTCGGACTGCTTTGAGCGAGCTTGAAATTTGATACTTGATTCCGGAGAACCATCACCATCGGAGTCGTGACCAAGAACGGAGATTGTGCTGTCCGGAGTGGCCTGCATCCTGATCGTACCGGTAGTGCTCCCACTCATGCCACCTTTCAATATGGAGCGGGCGCCAGTGTCGTCACAGTCGGAGGAGACGCTCCGGTCCATCACTCCGTCGTCATCGGAGTCCACATCAAGAGCGTCCGCGGCGACAGGACCGCCGGGTGAGCTGGAAATCGTCCTGGCCAATTTGACATTGACAGCATTCAGTCCCTTCTTTTCCATGACCTCGCTCGCACTGTCGGGAGTGGCCATCATCCTGATCGTGCCGGTGGTGCTACCGCTTCTGCCCTCTAAGGCTGAGCGGGCGCCAGTGCCGGAGGCGCTCATAGAGAGTGTCCCCGTGACCGGAATTCCGGGAGGAAGTCCGTTTAAGCGAAGACTGGCGCTGTCGTTGTCTGTTGCCATTTCAACCGACATATCCATGACGCCATCATTGTTTACGTCGCGCGCCATGTCGATCTTGCTGTTCAAATGCGTAACGGCTTGATCGATCTTGCTTTGAGCGGATCCATCGTGATCAGGATCATCTTCGAGATGCGTGACGGCGCTGTCCGGGGTGGCCTTCATCCTGAGCGCGCCCGTTGTGGCGCTACCAGTGTTCGTGACCGTAAACATGCCAGGAGCTGTTTCGATATCACCAGATACGTGTCCGGATGAAAGAGCGGAGGGGACTGATGATAGTTGCATACGGGGAGATAGCGTTATTCCCCCGACCGAGACCTCAAGATA
>JAPLUP010000558.1 GCA_026397575.1 Candidatus Zixiibacteriota bacterium | reverse complement strand
GATACGTCAGCGCCAGATAGCCGTAAATCTCGGGGCTGTCATCACCATACTTGCGAATCTTCTTCAGTACTTTCTCAGATTCCTTGTAGTTGTTAGTAATATAGAGCGCTTTGCCATACTCGAATTGCGACTGGGTGTCGTCCTTATTGAAGGATAGCGCCTTCTCCAGATCCTTCAGACCGCCGTCGTAGTTGCCGGAGGAAATCTTCGCCCAGCCGCGCAGTTGGTAGGCGTCGGACGCATTCGGCGACATCTCGATGATTTTGTCATAGCAGGTCACGGCTTCGGCGAACCGATTGGAGTGGAGATGGAGATCGGCCGCCGAGCGGAAATCGGCGCGCGCATTCATGGTCTTGTTCGATGCTTCGTTTGCTTCCGCGCGGCGCATGTACGCTTGCACCAGAGAGTTATCTTTCGCCAGGGCGAGCGTATAATATCCAATGGCCTCAGTGTAGTTTTTCTCGGCTAGCAGCGCCTCCGCTTGCTGAAAGAAATCATTGGCTGTATATTCCACTGGACCTGCCGCCTTAGCCTCGGTCAGATTCACAGTCAGTGTGGTTGTCTCCTCTTCGTCAATCTTAACCTGCTGCTCCCAATCCTCGTAACCATCGCGTTTGACCTCGACGGTATGAGTGCCGGGCATCACTCTCTTGAATGTCTGGTTGGCAGACCCGATCGCTTTGCCGTCGACAAGCACCATCGCATCGCTGACGCTGCCCCTGGGAAAGCAGTGGCGACAGGGTGCCGTGAAGCATCTTACTTTCTCCGTTGACGATTGATGTGGGCATCATCTGCGCCTCGTAAAGTGTACCTTCCATCTTGACATCATAGCGGCCATCAGGTAATCCGGGAAAGGTGAACATGCCCGCCTCATCCGTCACCGTGGAAGCACCAGTCTGCGGAATACTCACGTTGATGCCGGCCAGTACTTCTTTGGTCGCGGCGTTGGTGACTACGCCAAAAAGCGCCGGCTTAGGCGCGGTGCCCCCGCTGAATGCAATGATCAACATCACAATGATTATGGTCAGACCGAGACTACCGCCGAGCATAAGCTGCTTCCTGTCGATACCCCCCTTAGTAATCGTGTACTGCTGATTCCCGTATGTAATCATCTCCCCGGCTACGAGCCGTGCTTTGTCAGGGAACAGCAGCTTATGTCCCTTAACGAAAACCGATTGGTGTTTGTGCGTCTGAATAGAACGACTGACTGCACCGACTTCAACCGTCTCCGGTGTGGAAGGGTTCTCCACCACATTTGCCGCCTCGATGTTTACAGGTCCACTCATCGTCTGTTGGACGTCGAGATGCAATTGGTTTTGCGGTGCTGCCGCAGCATCTTCTTCTGCGAGAGTTTTCTGCAAACTGTTTAGCAATCGATTGCGGTCGTCGTCGGAGACAATATGCTCACTTGCGCCTTTCGCTTTGGTGTCGATTCCGCTGACAGACTTTGGTTCGTTCATCGGCGGCGTCGGTTCGGCGGTCACTACGGAAGCAGCCGCAGGCTCAGCCATCGGCATGGTGATTTCGCTCATATTTTCCGGGGCTTCCGGCTTTTCCCGCATCAAGTAGTCTGTTGGAGACTCGATGCCAAGTTCAGACGACAACTGCGCCGGTTCGATCGCATCTTCAGGCAGCGCTTTGGCTGCCTGATCACTCTCAAAGCGCTTGAGCAACTGGTCAAACCCGGTGCCAAGCGGCTGGTCGCTGCTGACTTCGTCAATCGGTATATCGGTGACAACGAAATCAGCCTCCGATCGTTCCTTTCTCGTATCTGGTTGTGTGACAATTGGTTGGGTCTTGTCGTGACTACGGGCTGGTTCATCCGCCACCTTTACTGCCACTTGCGATGAGAGTTCGGCTCCGCAGTTCTTGCAGAACATCGCGCCATCAAAGTGGTTTGCGGTGCCGCATTTGCCGCACTCAATCATATTTATCTCCGTTGTTAATGAATTCGTACCATTTAACTTATCGTCAGGGACGGTGAATGGTCTTAATCAAATCCACCGCTTGAACGTCTCTTTCTTGGCGGAAAATTTGTACTTGACAGTCGGGAAAGCAGTGGATATCCTTATTGTCTTGATAGACGTGGAAGTTATTGTTTTAATACGCTTTTGGAGGAATAGGAAAGATGCTCAGAGCGATAGTCGCTTGCGGATTGATGGCGCTGCTGTTCATAGGGTTGGGCGGCTGCGGCGGTACAGTAACGCCCCCGACGGATGTCTACAACCGTATCGTACTTGAACCGACCCAGTTTCCTACACTGAAGTCGGGGCTGATTTATGTCGGGTGGGTGGTCAAAATGGACAAGGACTCCAACTGGGTGGAATATCAGGAATTCGGAAAGTTCTTCTGGGACGAGCGTGATTTTCGTTTCCTGAGCCCGACTGACATCACTAAGGACATCGGCAATACTTTTACGATCCAAGGCAGTGTTTACGAATACAATATGATTGCCATCACTCTTGAACCCTATCCCAACGATCCCGACCCCAAGCCGTCGCCAACGATTATCGCGCTGAGCGGAATCGCCCCCGACAGAGCGACGTTCTTGAACTTCCCCCTTGCCTTCACGAGCACCCGGAATCGGTTTGCCGTCGGCACTTTTTCAGATGGCCATTTCAGAATGAAAGGGCAATCGCGATCGAACGAGCGATACGGGATATGGTTTGTTGAACTCACCAATGGAGGCAGTACGAAAGACACGATTGAGACTTATGCCCAAGGATTGTTCCTGCCTACGCTTCCGGACACAGGGTACCTCTATGAGGGCTGGGTTGCGCTTAACGGTACTATCGGCGACACGGTGTCGACCGGCAAGTTCTTCTCGCCTGCGTATATCGATTACGACAACGGTCACTGCATGAACGGCACTATTCCTAATTTCCCCGGGGAGGATTTCCTAATCGACAGACCAGCTAACCTTCCGGAATCTCGCTGGCCACTTGACATGCTTCGCGGCGGAACTGTTTTCATAACACTTGAACCTAATCCGGATAACGATGTCAGCAGACCTTCACCGTTGGTTCTCGTAAGCGGTCATCTGCCCGTCGATACCAGCGGAGCGCGTACTACTTCGTCCGACATGGGTCTTGTTACCTACAGGACTCTCCCGAAGATCAAGGTGACATTCGAGAAATCTCTCTAAGATAAGTGCTTTCGCGGGCGGCAACCGGTTTCCAGACAAACTGGCTGCCGCCTTTTTCTTGCAGCCTCCGATTGTCTGCATTAGGCCGCGATCGTCGAGTGTTTTGCTCTGAGTAGCTAGCGGCACGCTGCTCCTGTCCTGGTCGGTCATTGCTGCTTTGTTTGGTGTGCGGGCTGGCTGGCATTTTCCCCTTCATTTGTGTGCCTGTTAGCCGCCACGGAGCTACACAGAGTTACATTGATTTTTGAAACTTTGCGTAGTAACTTGCGTTCAGAGAAACATACTTGGTGAGGAGAGATTATGACCGCAATAATGCCGGACAATACCGTGTCAAATGAAACAAAAGCCGATTCTGTCGGGTCTATGTTAGTGAACATCTTCTTGAGCCCGATGAGGGTTTTTGGGAGTATCAAGGTGAAACCAACATGGATTATTCCTTTTGTGATTTTACTACTGGTGACAACGATGGGTGCCTATATGGTAGCTCCGATGGCGATGGAAATGCAGAAGCAGCAGATGATGACATCGGACAAGTATACGCCCGAGCAACGCGAATTGGCTGTGCAGCAGATGGAGACTTACAAAGGAATCGGCGCAATTATTGGAGCCTTTGCGGGGTTGATTGGATCAGCTATCATGGTATTCTTAATGGCTGCGGTCATTCTGTTCATGGGAACAGTCGTCTTTGGGGGATCGGCGAAATTCATGGCATTGGTCTCGCTTGTCAGTTTCACCGGGATGATCTCTGTTTTGGGGCAGATTATCAAGACTCCACTGATGATGATGAAGCAGACGATGGATATTCGGACTTCGCTGGCGGTCTTATTGCCCGGAAGTGATATGATGTCCGTTGCTTACACTCTACTGAACTCATTCACTGACGTATTTTTCGTGTGGCAGGTGATCCTTACGATATTCGGTGTGGCAGTGGTCTACAGTTTCTCAAATGGCAAAGCAACGGCTACGGTACTGATTCCGGTCGGCGTCATAGCCGCAATTGTTGGAGTGGTAAAGGCCGTCTTCTAAATGTGCGTATTTATCTTTTCTTTAGTTGAGGAGTAGTTAATGGAAAGAATTGGACGGATAGGTTCGATTCTGCTTTTCGTCGGACTGTTTGTTTGGGGGTTGCCGACGACCAATGCAGCAGCAGTGCAGAACGAATTCTCACTCAAGCAGTGCATTGATCTGGCGCTGCAGAAAAACGTTGGCGTCATCTCTGCTGACAACAGATACAAGCAGTCAAAGTACAATCTGCTGGATGCTTGGGCGAACGTGCTTCCCACGGTATCCACCAGTGCGCGCTATTCCTATGGTAGGTCATTCGGCAAGTATTACGTGCCAGAATACGGCATTTACGTCGAGGATCCCGGCACCAAGTCCTATTCCACAGGGCTATCACTGTCGATGACTCTCTTTGACGGCGGGTCCACGTGGTTTACAATCAAACAGAGTTCGTTGGAGCGCACTTCATCGCGCAATGAGCTTCGCCAAACGATCATGAGTACTGCTTATAGTGTCAAACAGGCTTACTATGGCCTGGTTCAGGCGGTGTTGCTGAAGAAGGTGCAGGAAGACGCGTTGGCACGATCCAAGAAGCAATTGGAGGTTACGACCAGCAAGTATGACCTCGGCTCGGCGTCGCTATCCGAGAAACTGAAAGCGCAAGTGAATGTTGCGCGCGATTCGGTGTCTCTGCTGCAGCGTGACAACGACATCAAGAACGCCGAGTTCAATCTCAATCTCCTCCTGAACCGCGATGTAACTATGCCGATGGTGCCGGTTGACACATTGGGGCAGGTCGCTTTCACACTGTCACTTGAGCAATGCGTCGAGACGGCATTGGCGGACAATCCATCACTTAAGAAAAGCGACGCGGACTATGACGCTGCTCGCGTGGCTGTCTGGAACGCGAAATCGTCGTGGGTACCGCGCGTCGGCGCCAGTTTGGGCTGGGGTTGGAACAGCCGGACTGCCGGCGACTGGTTCAAGTACCGTTACGAGAATGGTTCTTACTCCTTTGGTATCAACCTCAGCTACAGCATATTCGACGGTTTCCGCAAGAAGACAAACTACTCGCGGGCCCGATTGGCGGAGGCGACACAGCGCGAGAGTCACGATGCCGACCGCAACAATCTGGTGTATCAGGTGAAACAGGCCTATCTGGATATCGAGACAGCGCGACTGCAGTATCAGGCTGCGCAACTGGCCGAGCAGTCGGCGCAAGAAGATATGAAGTTGCAGTCGGAACGATACCGTCTGGGCGCTTCCTCCATTTTGGAGTTGCTGGACGCTCAGTATTCTCTGACCAATGCCCAGTATTCACGAATTCAATCCTTGTATCAACTCAACCTGGCCGTCGCTTCGATGGCTAAGGCGATGGGGCGGATGTAATCTCTCGCTCGTCACTGCCACCGGTTCGGTCCAAGCGAAAACCACTGTGAAAATATCCGCGGACGTTGCTGCCAAGATCATCGAGCTACCGGCTAAGGAAGGTGATCTGGTAAAGAAAGGCGATGTGCTGATCAGGCTCGATCAGACCCGTTATCAGGCAGCCGTAAGCCAGTCGGAGGCGGCTCTGGCGGCCGCGCGATCTGCCGAGAAGAGATCCGAGGCCTCACTGCTGGAAGCCAAACAGACCTTCGAACGAGCCAAGAATCTATACGCTTCCCAGCTGATTTCCGATGAAAACTACACGCAGTTGCAGACTGCGCTGGAGGTAGCCAAGGCTAATCTGGAATCGTCCCAATACTATACTAAGCAGCAGAAGGCATCCTTGGAAGAGATTAAAGACAACTTCGACAAGACGATCATTACGGCGCCGATTGACGGGACGATCACCGCGCTCAATGCCGAGATAGGCGAGATTGTCATGGTCGGAACGATGAACAACGCCGGTACCGTGATTATGACCGTCGCTGATCTCTCGGCGATCGAGGTGGAAGTGAATGTTGACGAGACCGATATCGCTCGCGTGCGAGTTGGTCAGGATACCAAGATTGAATTGGATGCGTTGCCTGACACGTCGTTCAAAGGTGTCGTTACCGAGGTGGGAAATGCGGCGCAGAACACCGGTACCAGCGGAGTCACCAACTTCACAGTCAAGATTCTGTTGCTCGAGAAGGTCGAGGGCATTAAACCGGGCATGACCGCCACGGTTGATATCACTACGGATAAGCGCAAGGACGTTCTCTATGTGCCGATTCAGGCAGTGGTGATGCGTCCGGACAAGTCAGATTCACTCAAGAAGGCCGCCGGCGGTAGCGGTTCATCTGGTGGCGCTGTTGCGGCCACCGTCGATTCGGTGAAGTCTTCAAAGAAGGATGACAAGAAGACGAAAGAGCTCGAAGGCATATTCAAATTGGCAGGGGACGTTGTCAAATTCGTGCCCATCAAGACCGGAATTGCCGACCAACAGAACGTAGAAATCAAAGAAGGTCTCGCTGAAAATGAAGAGATCGTTACTGGTAGCTACAAGATCCTGCGCACCATCGAAGATGGCGCCAAGGTGAAGGTTTCCAAGGAGATCGTCAAAGAAGAAAAGACCGACTAATGTTGATCGAAACCGAAAACCTCTGGAAGACTTACAAGATGGGGATCGAGGAACTGCACGCTCTCAGGGGAGTGACTGTTAGTGTAGCAAAGGGCGAATATCTTGCGATCATGGGACCTTCCGGTTCCGGCAAGTCAACCCTGATGAATCTCATCGGCTGTCTTGATACACCATCGCAAGGCAGTTACGTGCTCAACGGCAAACAGGTCTCCAGCATGAACGACGATGAGTTGGCGCGCATCCGCAATCGCGAAATCGGCTTCGTCTTCCAAACGTTTAACCTGCTGGCCCGCGCCACCGCCTTGCACAACGTTGAATTGCCGTTGATCTATAATGGTACTGATTCTAAGACCCGCATCGAGATGGCCAAACACGCGCTCGAGCAAGTCGATCTTACCGATCGCATGATGCACAAGCCCAACGAACTCTCCGGCGGTCAGAGACAGCGTGTTGCCGTGGCTAGGGCTTTGGTAAACAACCCCTCGATCATTCTTGCCGACGAGCCGACGGGCAACCTCGACTCGAAAACCGGCGATGAAATCATGGGGCTATTTGCGCGCCTGCATCTAAACGGTCATACGATTATCGTGGTTACGCACGAACCGGATATTGCGCTTCACGCCAATCGCGTTATTCATATCCGCGACGGCATGATCGAAAGAGAAGTCATTACTTCAAGTGCCACTGTAAATGATATTTGAGAATCTCAAATTGGCTGTGGCGGCGCTCTGGTCGCACAAGCTGCGCACAGTGCTCACCGTTATCGGCGTCGTTATCGGAGTCGCTTCCGTAATCGCCATCATCTCGACACTCGACGGCATGATGCTCCGCATCACGAGTGTGTTTGATGACATGGGTGCATCGACGGTGGCGGTGACCCGCTTCGGAATGATCACTTCGCACGACGAGTGGATGAAGGCGCTGAAGCGAAAGAAGATCACGGTTGAAGACGCCCGTGCCATTGAGATGTCCTGCACTCTGGCTGAGGCTGTGGGTCTTGGCATTGAAGGGCACGCCAGGACTATCAAACGCGGCAACAAGCCGCTTTACTCGATATCCATCAGCGGATACTCGGCCAGCGTTTCGCGCATTTACAATCTTGATATTGCAGAGGGACGGTTCTTCACTGACCTTGACGACGAACACCGGCGTCGGGTGGCGGTTATCGGTCAGGAGATCAAAGAGAAACTGTTTCCGTACGAAGATCCGTTGGACAAAGAAATCATAATCGGTGGGGAGAAGTTCACGATCATTGGAGTCGGCGCCAAGAAGGGTTCGATCATGGGGGAGACACTCGACAGATATGTCTACGTGCCTGCCCGCACGATGCTGCAAATGACGGGGATGCATCAGGACATCAACGTCCTGGTCAAAATACGCTCCGAGTCGAGTATGGATCAGGGAATGGATCAGATTCGCGCCGTCATGCGTGCTCGCAGACATGTGCAGTATCATGATCCGGATGATTTCGCCTTGATCACAAAGGACGCAGTGATGGGGTTCGTGGATAGTTTCACCGGCACGGCGCGTTTGGTGACGGTTGCGATTCCGTTCATCTCCATCGTCGTTGCCGGTATCGTCGTCATGAACATCATGATGGTGTCGGTGACGGAAAGAACGCGCGAGATCGGAATCCGCAAAGCGGTGGGGGCTCGCAGCAGACATGTGCTTGGTCAGTTCCTGCTCGAGGCGCTCATGATGTGTCTGATCGGAGGTGTTCTTGGACTGGCCGGCGGATTGGGGATTGCCAGCATTGCCTCAAGCAAGATGGGGCTGCCGTTTGTGATCTCGGTTACCGCAGTGGTCGTGGGATTCAGTATCCCCACGATCATCGGTCTGGTGTTTGGAATCTATCCGGCATGGAAGGCGGCGAAACTCGATCCGATCGAAGCGTTACGGTTTGAATCATGAATATCTTCGAGACCAAAGAAGGCATAATTCTCGCTCTTGATTCGATTCGCTCGAACAAGTTCCGCGCCTTCATGACCATTTTGGGCGTAATGATCGGCGTCAGCTCGGTAATCGCCATGGTGGCGCTGATCCAGGGATTAAATTCGACTGTCGCCAACGACATTCAGGCAATGGGCTCCAACGTCATTTACATTACCAAGTATCCGTTCAACACCAACTGGGACGAGTTGACCGAAAAAGAGCGCAATCGTGAACCGATCACGCTGGTGGAGGCCAACACCATTTCGGAACTCTGCCCGTCGGTCGATGGCGTCGCTCCTCAGAATCACTATTGGCGACCGGGAGGCAATGTCGCAAAGTATAAAGAGAATACTTCTCGCAACACCAACCTCTTTGGCACCAGTATCGACTATGAGCTGGTTAACAACCATTACATTGAAAAGGGGCGTTTTTTCCTCGAATCGGAGGATCGTCATCGCGCCATGGTGTGCGTAATCGGTCGCGATTTGGCGAACACGTTATTTACCCGAAACGACCCGATCGGTGAACAAATTCTTTTCAACAATGTCAGACTGCGGGTGGCCGGAGTAATGGAGAAACGAAAGACTTCGTTTGGTGATTCACAGGATAACATGGTCATTCTCCCTTACGGCACGTTCCACAAGCTTTTTCCCTGGGAGAAGGAGTTGTTTCTCGCTGTCCGGTCCGGCTCTGCTCAATTGATGGACCGTGCGCAGGACGAAATCCGTCAGGCATTGCGCCGCCAGCGAGGAGTGAAGTACAGCGATGCGGACGACTTCGCGATGGCCACGCAGGAGTCAATTCTTGGCTGGTACAAGGATATCACAAGAGGAATCTGGATTGCGATGATTGCCATCTCGGCAGTTGGTTTAATGGTCGGAGGAATCGGCGTGCTCAATATCATGCTGGTCTCGGTGACGGAGCGAACGCGTGAAATTGGCGTGCGGAAAGCCATTGGTGCGCGACGCGCCAATGTCTTCTTCCAATTCCTCGTGGAGGCGATGACGCTGTCCGGTACGGGAGGAATCATCGGCATTGTGTTTGGACTATTGGCGGCATTCATCATCTCGGCTGTCTCGCCACTGCCGATGGTCGTTCCGATTCTCGGCGTCATCGTCGCGTTTTCACTTTCCGTGGGCATTGGTCTTGTCGCCGGCGTGGTTCCCGCTTATCGCGCGGCCTCGGTCGATCCGATTATCAGTCTGCATTACGAGTAGCTCGCCCATCATTCTCTCTGCACGAGCGAAGATCTGTGCCGCTGTGTTCGCTCAGGTATCTAGCGACTGCTGGCGAGTTGTCGTAACTGTGTTTCAATTTGCGCGTGCTTACGGTGTAGCGGGCAGACTTCGTTAATCATGTACTCACTCAGGAAGACTTCATCACGAATGTGCGTGCAAAATGCCGCCGCCTTCTTGCCGGAATCAATACAGATCGTCTCGTGCGTGATTCCCGGTGGTTCGGGGAAATCCTCTACCGGAAGAGAATCAACTGCTGCCGACATAAAATCGGTCCAGATCGGCAGAGCATTCAAACTGCCGGTTTGATTGTGTCCCAACGAGGTTTTGTCGTCGAAGCCAATCCAGCATCCGGCGGTGACCTGCGGTGTGTAGCCGACAAACCAAGCATCGCAGAAGTTGTCTGAGGTCCCGGTCTTGCCTCCGGCCGGGCGATAGAATCCGCGGGTGCGCGCATTTGCGCCTGTGCCTCCTGAGTCATCCATTACCGACTGCATCAAATTGACCATCATGTAAGCAGGAGCCGGCGCAATTGCCACCTGCCGTGGCGCGACGCCGTTTTCTTCAAGGAGGTTGCCGTAGCGATCGACGACCTTGGTTATGGATCGCGGTGCAACATGAATCCCGCCATTGGGGAAACAGGAGTAAGCGCTCACCAATTCGAGCACATCGACTTCGGACGTACCGATCGCCAGCGCCGGGTTTGGTGTCAGCTTGCTCTGGATACCCATCTTGTAGGCGACATCGATGACCGGTTTGGCGCCGACCATTTGCAGCAGCTTGATGGCGATCAAGTTTCTCGACCGGGCCAATCCGGTGCGTAGCGGCATGGCGCCCTGGAATTCATTGTCGAAATTCTGCGGACTCCACTCAGTCGAACCCGGAATTGTAAGAACTATAGGTGTGTCGTAGAAGATGTCGCAGGAATGATAGCCCTGCATTACGGCTGCGGTGTACACAAACGGTTTGAAAGCCGAGCCAGGTTGACGCTTCGCCTGTACGGCGCGGTTAAACTTATACTTGCCAAAATCCTTGCCCCCGATCATTGTCAGTATATCCCCCGTCTCGTTGTCAATGCCGACAAAGGCTCCCTGAATCTGCTTGAATTGATAGGATTTCTTGTGTGTGGCGCTGTCATATACGATATCAGAGTATTGGGGATTTCCGAGCCACTTGGTGCGTTCGATACGCGTCTGAATCGAATCGAGTTGTATCTTCATTGATCGCTCGGCAACCTGTTGCAGCCGCGTGTCAATGGTAGTGTAGACGTTCAGTCCACCCTTGTAGAATTGCTCGATGCCATACTTGGCTGTGAGATACTGCCGCACCATCTCCGTAAAATATGGCGCAGCTCCGATAGCATTTTGCGCCAGATCAAGCTTGATCGGGAGCTTCTTGAGTTCATCACCCAGAGCCCGGCTGATATACCCTTCAGACTCCATTCTGCTCAGCACATAGTTGCGCCGTTGCAGGGCGCGTTCTGGATGCTCGATCGGCGAATAGCGGGAAGGAGCATTCACAATGGCCACCAGCAATGCGCCCTCTTCAATCGTGAGGGCTTCGGCATTTTTGTTGAAGTAATTCCGCGCTGCCGTCTCGATACCATACGACGAATTACCGAAGTAGTAGAGATTCAAATACATCTCCAGAATCTCGTTTTTCGAGTAAGTGCGCTCGATCTTGAGCGCCGTCAACGCCTCCTTAAACTTGCGTTCCATCGAGATTTCACGGTTGAGAAACAACATACGCGAAAGCTGTTGCGAAATCGTGGAACCGCCCCCCGAACCAAATCCAAAAAACAGATTCCGGAAAATGGCTCTCGCGACGCCGCGCCACTCGACCCCCCAGTGTTTGTAAAACTGATCGTCCTCAGTCGAGATGAGCGCTTGGATCACGTGTGCCGGAATCCTGTTGTAGGGGACCAATGTCCGGTTCTCGTAATGGAATTTCTGAAGGACCTTGCCATTGCGATCGTAAATCGTCGTTACGACCGGCGGCTCGATATTGTAGATTTGCTCGATTGACGGCAGTTCATTTCTGTAGGCGTATGCCAGCGAAACCGCCACTACGACGCCAAGCACTGCCAGACAACCCAAGATCACATAGTACTTGACAGGGTACTTGATAGTCCGAAAATCAAACATGCTCACTCGCAATTGTACCGCCCTCTTGAGCGATCGTTGCGTCAATCTGCATGCCGAGACGGTTTCGGTCAACTAAAAACGCCCTCGAACTATTAATTTGAATCGTACGGTAACATATGATTGGACAGAGTGTTACGTCGTATTATTAAGTCTGTACTTGCAATGGCTGCGTCAGTCACGCGCGACAAGCCTGC
>JAPLUP010000534.1 GCA_026397575.1 Candidatus Zixiibacteriota bacterium | reverse complement strand
CGCGAATGAATTTGTAAATCTGCGGTCGCTCGGCTTCAGTGCGAAGCGCCGTACGAACCGGCAACCGCCCGACCGGCATCTCGTCGATAATCGACAAATCAAGATCGCCGTATGCCGTCAACGCCAACGTCCGCGGAATCGGCGTAGCCGTCATGACCAGTAGATCCGGGCGTTCACCTTTCCCAAGCAGTTCCTCACGTTGCGCCACGCCGAAACGATGCTGTTCATCCACGATCACATACGCGAGCTGCCGATAGACAACATCATCCGAAATCAGCGCGTGCGTCCCCAATATTATGTCAATCTCGCCACTCGCCAGATCGCGCAGGATTTGCTGCCGCGCCGGAGAGGGAGTTGAACCTGTCAACAACTCAACGCGTATCCCGCTACCTGCAAGTATCTTGCCGATTGTTTGATAATGCTGTTGCGCCAGAATTTCGGTCGGCGCCATCAGCGCCGATTGAAAGCCTGATCGCGCTACCAGCGCCATCGTCAACGCCGCCACGACCGTTTTTCCCGAACCGACATCCCCTTGTAACAACCGTTGCATGGCGTAGGGTTTCAGCAGATCCTCGGCGATTTCGGCGATTACTTTATTCTGCGCCGCCGTGAGTTTGAACGGCAGGCTTGCAATCAGCGCCTGCTGCGTCTGATTGGGGGGCTCGATTTTCTGCGGCTTCTGTTTATGTGCAATTCTCTGGCGACGATCAACGACCTGTATCTGAAACAAGATCAATTCCCGCAGCGCCAAACAGCGACGTGCCTCGGCGCGGATTTCGAAATTGTCGGGATAGTGCATCTGGCTCACCGAAGTCGGCAAGTCCATCAGGTGCAGGTCGGCAACCACCTGTTTCGGCACCAGATCCTCCAAATACGTTGCGTACTGATCCAACGCCGGCTTGATAATTCTGCGAAATCCACGCGAATCAAGATAGAGTCGTTTGAGCGAGTCACTCGATGGATACAGCGGGATGATTCTGCCTGTGTGGAGCATCTCCTCTTCTTCCGTGTCGAAGATGATTTCGACTTCCGGATGCGCCATTTGCAGACCGCGAAAGTCCGTCACCTTCCCCGACACGGACAGCGTCATGCCTTTCTTAAAGCGACCGGCAAAATACTTGATTGCCTCAAACCAGACCAGCGGCACATTGCCGGTGCCATCGGTAATCAATACTTCATAGTAACCCCGACTCCGCGTGCGCAACAATCCCTGTGTTAACACTCTGCCGACGACCGTCACCTCCGCGCCAAGTGTCAGTTCTGCGATGGGAGTCAGTCGGCTGCGATCAAGATATCGGCGCGGGAAGTAATATAAAATGTCCTCGACCGTAAAGATGCCAATGGCATTAAGTGCCTCTGCCTTCTTCGGCCCGACGCCTTTCAGGTAAGTGACTTCTATTCCGGCAGGATTGTTGTTGGATACCATGCAACCAATGTGAGAGAATACTCAACAAAAGTCAATCAGGTCGTGGGCCGAGTAGGTCAAGCGTACTCGGGGCTTGCCGTCACGCGGCGAGTCGGCGTGACCACCCAAACCAAATCAACACTAAGTCGCAATCGTATTCCAACTTACAAAATCTACTTGACAGCCGGCCAAGTTCAGTGTATTTTTTAGTAATATTCACTCTGGATACTGGGGAGGTATCATCATGCCCAAGAATTTCAATCTACTCGCGGTTGCTATCGTTGTTGCTATTGTTGGCCTGACCGCAACTACTGCAGCTGGTAGCTATCTCTGCGGCGACGCCAACGCCGACGGCACGACCGACATCTCTGATGTTGTTTACTTAATCGCCTACATCTTTTCTGGCGGTTCGGCACCACAACCACTCCTTGCCGCAGATGCCAACCACGATGGTACGGTTGACATCTCTGATGTTGTCTACCTGATAGCCTACATCTTTTCTGGCGGTCCGGCGCCGGATTGTCAGCACTACATGATACCGAGCACAACGACCATTATTCCACAAGACAGTAGTGCGGCTATTTTGAGTTACGATACTGCTGGAACCGTTGTATTGGGAGAATCATCGGTTTACGCGCAGAGAGTGGCGGTTGGAGATGTTATCATTGGCCAGAGTGATGCGCAAGCTCCAAACGGGTTCCTGAGAAAAGTGACTTCGAAGGCGATTCAGGGAAACGTCGTTATCTTGGAGACCGATAAGGCCACAATGATGGAAGCTTTTGAATTATTGTACGTAAAAGAGACCCACAAATTGCGACCGTCTGACGTCAGATCTTTGAAACTCCACGATGGAGTAAAAAATACTTCCACCAAGGATGATGATCTGTTTAACGTAGAGTTGTCTGTTGTCCTATATGACCAGGATGGAAACCATGAAACGACAGACGATCAGATCAGACTTGACGGTAATCTTGCGTTTTCGGCGGCCGTATTTGCAGAGATTGACATTGAATGGTTCCAACTTAAGAAATTCGAGGCCGGCATCGAGTCTGGGCAGGAAGCAAACGTTGATCTCACAGCCGGCCTGCAATGGGAATTCGAGAACGAGAAAGAATTCGACCTGGCTGAGTATCATATGGGAGTAATCTGGGTTGGCCCCGTCGCGCTGGTGCCGACCCTGACCGTCGAAGCTCATATTCGGGGCGATCTGACCGTGACTTTTCAGACCAGTGTTTCTTTTACCCAGGATCTGCGCTATGGTTTTGGGTGGGAGCCAAGTGGATGGTATACCATTAGTGAAAGTACCAAGGAGTTTGTCTACACCCCCCCACAATTCACCGCTGAATTCAATTTTGAACCGGGGGTGTCTCTCAATGCTTCCATCCTGGTGCGGTCGTTGGAATCGAATGCGATTTGCTGGGCCTGGACTACCACCTGGAATGGGAGCTTTATACCCACCCAATCGGAGAGTGGACTTACCCGCTCGGAGGGTCGGGTACAATAGTAATTGACCCAGATCCCGATGGCCTCAACGCCCCCTGGTCTTTGGAAGGGCCTTGTGAGTATAGCTCAGACGGCGCTGGTGACGAGACGTTAACCAGCCTTGCCCCAGGTGATTACACGATTACCTGGGGAGCCGTATCGGGTTGGATCACCCCCGGGAGCGAGATGCAGACTCTTCCTGCGGGCGAGACGGTGACATTCAATGGCGTTTATGTAGATGATTCCGATTCCACTGGCACCGTTACGGATTACGACGGAAATGTTTATCAGACGATTAAGATCGGCGGCCAATGGTGGATGGCGGAGAATCTGAAGGTGACCCATTATCGCAACGGCGACCCGATCCCCAACGTTACCGACGGCGGCATATGGTTCGGTCTTACTACAGGGGCCTACTGCAACTACACCAATGACGTGGGCTATGTTGCTACCTATGGCCGGTTATACAACTGGTGGGCGGCAGCTGACAGCCGGAACATAGCACCGGCTGGTTGGCATGTACCAAGCGATGCGGAGTGGCAGACTTTGGTTGATTATCTTGGAGGTAGTGCCGTTGCCGGTGGCAAGCTGAAAGAAGTCGGTACGACGCATTGGTACCCACCCAACACAGGCGCTACCAATGAAAGTGGTTTTTCCGCGCTGGCCGCCGGTTTACGCGATGCCTATGGCGCCTTCACTGGTATGGGTTGGGACGCCTTCTTTTGGTCTTCCACGGAGCGCGAGAGCTACATGGCGTGGAGCCGACACCTGGATTACCAAGGTTCGCAGGTTGACCGACCCTCCAATCCTGAGAAATCCGGTTTTTCTGTTCGTTGTGTCCGGGATTGATTGACTATTTGACTATTTGTCTATTTGACAATTTACCCCGTGAGATAAGCTATGTACTACTATGTCTATGTTCTGGTGAGCGAGAAGGATGACGACAAGCTGTAGGTCAAAACCGCTTCGGTTTTGACGTTCTTTCTTGTCGTTCACTTTTCGCGCGTTCCGCGCGATGTCGAAACCACGAGGGTTTCAACCTACATTTTCAATCCTGCAAAGGACGATCCCTACAGCCCAAGGAACTGAATCGCGACGCCGCAGAGTAATATCGTGCCTCCGGCCAGGGCATGGCTGTACCGCTCCAGCTTTCCCATGGGTAGGAGATTGATTCCAAAACTGCTTACGAGTACAATGCTGAGCATTGTCAGGATAGTCACGCTGCCGAACACGGCGGTCACCATAATCAAACCGGCAGTGCTATGCCGAGCGGCGGGATACATGACAATGGGAATAAGCGGTTCGCAGGGGCCAAAGACAAAGATCGTGAACAAAATCCAGGGGGTGAGGTTGACTTTCTGTTCCTGATCGTGTACATGAACGTGTTCATCGTTATG
>JAPLUP010000286.1 GCA_026397575.1 Candidatus Zixiibacteriota bacterium | reverse complement strand
GCAGAGCAACATTGCTAAACTCGTCCATGACACAATGCACATGTACAGGCAACCGTCCCCCATACACATGATCCGCGCGATAATACAGCTCTTGGAAAAGCTGTGTATACATCATGCCAATAATAAAGTTAAGCGAAGAATCGTTGTCTGGGATGGCCGCAAACAACGCCGTTTTCTTTTCACCTATTGTAGGAAAATCCATTTCGTCATGGCTGACCACGCCAGCAATCTGCGGCAGGTTGAATTTCTCAAGGCGTACACCGAGGCTTATCAGGATCGATTTTGCCGTCTTTCCCGCCGCTAGCTTGAAGATGTGGTACTGCTTGACAGCAAGGTGCTCGGGAACGCGCGTCTCCAGCCGCTCAAACAGCTCGTCGAGCACGCTTGCAAATTCTTCATCCTCCTCCCGTACTTCCGCCGCGCCTATCATCTCCATGACCATCGGAAAGTTTTGTTCATAGAATGGAGCTTCATTCACGAGATAAAGAATGAGCGCCTCCATGAGCGCCGTTTCCGCTCTCTCCCAAAAAGGATCGTTGCTTTGTGCTCCCTTTGGTGTAGTGTTTCGCACTATGTTGTTCACCAGCTTCAAAACATCCTTGTCGTCATGAAGATAGGCGAAGGGGTTGTATCCGTGGGAACGTTCAAGATTGATCAAATCGAGCACCCGTATTTCATATCCCTTTTGCACCAGCAGATTCCCCATGTCCCGCAGAATTTCTCCTTTAGGGTCGAGGACGACAAATGATGTATTGCATTGCATCACATTGGGCTTAGCATAAAACCTCGTTTTGCCCGCTCCGGAACCGCCCACCACCATCACGTTCAGGTTGCGCAGGTGTTTGCGTCCGTCAAGCCCGATGCGAACATTTCGTGTAAGGATGATGCTGCGCATCCTGCCTCTGTCGGCATATTTCCTTGCAAGCTGTCTTGCGCTGCCCCACTTGGCGGAGCCGTGTTCTTCGCGCTTTCGGTAGTTTCTGCGTGTAGCGTAGTAGACACCTGTGCCCAATCCGTACATCAAGAGAAAGATCAAGATGCACTTCATAGAATTCTCGCACCATGTGATTTGAAGCGGGTTATTCATAGCGGACGCAAAACCCGTTAAAATACCCGTTAATCCTCCGGAAACAAAAGGGGCGGCGATTAATGCCGCCCATATCACGGGAATAACAAGCATGCAAAGCAGAATAAGTGTCGTTTTCCTGTCATTCGTATTCTTCATCGTTTGACCGCTCCATGTCTTTGATTTTCCCTAAAGTTTCAATGCATTGCCACATAAATTATCTCTCCTTTTCTTCCCGCTTTTTATGCCTTCTGGTAGGCGCGTCGATGGTGAGCAGCAGCACTTCATCCACAAAGTCGGTGGGACGTTCCTGTTCCACAAGCTCGTTGCGTTTGTCGTTGAGGGAATTGATGATAAGCCTCTGCTGATACTCATCCACTTCGATCACTCTTTTTTCCTCCATTGTGCATCCTCCTTACCGTTGCGGATTATCCTGCTTGCGCTGTTGCTGGCGCTCGGCTGAAAGATTCCTGTCGATGCGCTCACTCATGTCACATGCAGCCTCTCTTATCTTGCCAAGTATGCTGCGCTTGTCCTGAGTAGACAGGCTGGAGACGGATTCGGGGATGCAGTCATATTCGGGCACATTAACACCGTACCGTTTGCACAGAAGGTTTGCCGCACAGCTTGAGGCAAAAGCTGCCATCTGTGCGTCGCTGCCTCCTAATTCGGCATGTGCAAGCTCGCACGCGATCAGCTTAAACAGCATATCGCCGTCCAGTCCGCGTGCGACATATACCGTCTTATCCTCCCGGGAGTAGAGAGCTCCTATATCCTGTGAAACATTGTCGGACAACTTGACGGGAACCGGCGTGTCGGTCATCAGTGCGCGGAGCTTTACCTTGATGGGAGCCTGGGCCCTTTGATGCAGCGGCTGTCCGTAGGTCTGCGCCATGTCAAAAACACGTTTTGCCTTGAAGTTCACGCCCACAGTGCCATCGTCACGGGTGTATTCTCTATCAGCCTCCAATATTAAAATGGCTTTCTCTCCCTTTCTTACTGAGCGGCCTTTTTTCTGCCAGTCATCATAGTCCGCAATATATGTAGCGTCCGGTCTTTGTGCAATAACCAGCAATGTATTGCCCACGCTGGTCTTGCCAAGCATGCTCTGCATATTCAGATAATCCGTCAGCGCGCCGGAGTCCGATAGCGTTTTGTCCGCCATCTCTTCGATGGTGTCAAAAAGGTTTTGGCGTTCCTGCTGCTTTTGCTCCGCCCACGCCTCCTTGTCAAAGTGCCTTTTCCCGGCGCTCATCCCTGATCTCCCTGATTTGCTGCCGTATCGACGGGCGCTGCTCAGAAGCCTTTTCGGAATCGCCTCTGTTCCTTGAGGAAGGCGCGGACGGATTCGATTTTGCCGTCCCCGCCATCGTAGGGTTTGACCTGCCTCCAACATCTATGGGCTGGGCCTGCCGCATTTTTTGTTGGTCAGATCCTTTAATCATTTCATCGAACGTCCTTTCATCCGCGGTATGCGCCTCCTTTTCGGCCGGAGGCGTAGCGCGCTCCTTTTCATCCCCTGCCGTTTTCCCTTTTGCCTTGGCTGTTTCTCTTGTCTTTTTGATGTCCTCGCGAATCTTCTCCACATCCACGGTGGAGAGTTCAAACCGCTCCGCGATACGGTTGACCTTTGCGGCGTCATTGGCATTCACCACAATATCGCAGAGGCCGTCCGGATTCTTGCGGTTGATAACAGCCGCATACAGCACGCCGTACCGCTTGGCTTCCTCGGCAAAACGGCGAAGCTCGCTGCTCTTTATTACGAATACCTTTGTCGGTTTGCCGTTGAAGCTCTGCATCCTCGTCTTTCCCTTGGTTCGCTTCTGATCTTTTAATGCGGCAATCAAGAAAGTGGCGA
The DNA here is from genome assembly GCA_026397575.1 of Candidatus Zixiibacteriota bacterium. GTDB lineage: Bacteria > Zixibacteria > MSB-5A5 > CAIYYT01 > CAIYYT01 > CAIYYT01. The sequence continues at coordinate 438 of JAPLUP010000286.1, read as the reverse complement.
GTGACAGTGCGCCCTTGCCAGCAAGATTGCTCACCACCTCGACGCCTTTAAGACCCATGTTCACGACTTGATCTGCCGCGTCCGCCTGATTCATGTTCCTTCATCTCCTTCCGTTCGATTAATGTTTTTAAGTGCTCTTCCTTCTCTTTAATGAGAACCGAATATTCAAAAATCGTATCGCATAATGCACGCTCCCGCCTAAGCGGCTTTAATTGGCTTGATATGTCGCTGATCTGTACTGAAAGCTCTGCTTTGCGGTCTTGATTCACCACCCGCCGCTTTTCGTTAGACAGTGTTTTCCGCTCTGCCGTCAGTTGATTAATTTGGCTTTCTACATTCGTGCGATATGCTGTCAGCTGCTCCGCCATATCAATCTTGTTTTTCCCCAGCAGCTTCGCCTGAGCGGAGATCGAATCAAGGTGTATCAAGTCCTCACGC
>JAPLUP010000538.1 GCA_026397575.1 Candidatus Zixiibacteriota bacterium | reverse complement strand
ACGGTGTACATAGAGCGGTAATCGTAGCGCGTATGCGTCACGTTATGCCGCCGCGGTGCAATTGCCCTTTGCAGATATACGGGTAGGTCATCATCGAGGTGCTCAAGCCTCAGGCAATCCGCCGCAACCACGCCCGCTTCGTCACGAATCCATTCCAATTGGTTGAACCAAGAACTCACAGGCCCCATCCACGGTTGTCCGGGATGCTCCGGAATTGGCAGGATTTTCTGATCCCGTACAAAGTCGGCGAAAGTGGCTTTCGAAATGTACTCGCGCCGCGGATCATTGACTGGCCAACGCTGCGAGTTCTGCCGCCCATAGTGAAATCTTGATGCTGTCCGACTCCAAGGATTTCTTACCACCGCAAAGAATTTCAGGTGACGCCCCACCGTATCAGCTATGTCCACATAGCGGTAATGATACGGAGTGCTTAACGACACGTCTCTTTGGAGGGTCAGCGCGTCCCTGACCGAGATACCCGCATTTTTCGGAATATGGATGAAATGGTAGCGAGCCTCGCGCTTGCTAAACCAGTACTTCCGAATCACTCGCTGAACAATCGGTCTCACGTGCATATGGCAGCCCTCCGGGAAGCACGCTGCATCATTTTCCATCGATTGGTGTTAGTTCATCGCCAATCGATTCTAAGCTAAGCCACACGAGCTGGAATTCCGACCCACGCCGACTCGCCTCCCAATGCTGACGCATCCCAACATTTCGACAGTCTGAGGCTATGTCCTTAGCGGGATCTCTTTGATACTTTCCGATCTGGTACCCGATCGATTCAGGCTCGATGTTAGAGTCTGCGGCTAACGGAAACTCCTCGCGGCGCTGGGCTCTCAAGAATGAAACGGTCCGAAAATCACCCAGCAGGCGAGCCGTGCTTCTTCCGCAGATAAACGCTCGCCCGGCTGACGCCCATCTGTCGGCACAAATTGGCGACCGGATTCCCGCTCTCAGCCTGACGCAGCACGAAGGTGATCTGCTCGCCGACGAATCGCTTGCCCAGCATGGCCCTCCCTCCCGTCATCGGGGACGCAAGAAGTCAGCTTAGTCCACTTCTTAACCGGCGGAAAATGGCGGATAAGTTCCACTTACGGGTGGGGGGCTTACGACGACGCGCTCCTTAGCCTGCTCAGGCGTTCCATCTGGATCCTATGAAGTCTGTCATACAGCGGCTGACAGATATCGACGATTTCAGACGGCAAGTTTGACTTTGCTCGGCCAACCGACTGCGCATGCACTCGGCTGACCATGTCCGATCGATACTCCGCTCCAACAAACTGGCAGATGTTCTGAAGCATGGTCATGGGCGAAGCAACCAAGTCTTCGTAGGCTATCGGCAGAACGTTCTCTACCGCCTGCAGCCCACAGTTGAAAAACAGAGAGTTCCGCAGATACCAGAAGAGCGCTGCGGCCCCATGCGGTGACATAGTCGAATAGTCGAAGCCGCGGATGAACTGAAAATCCGATTCCGTCAGCCCCTGTGCCTGCCATTTTTCAATTCCTTCGCCTCTTGCGAGCTGCGTCAGTACCTGCAGGTTGTGATCCCCGAACTTTGCCACTGCCGAATTGACCCGGTCTTCAACACGCCGAAAGGCCCAGATACCGAACGAGCGGGGCAGCAGATTCAGGAAATCCCCAGCACGATGGGAGTCAGTGAGGGGCTTGAAAACCACAAACTTATGATGCGAGTCTCTTACTGTCTGTCGGATGAAATCGTCGCTCCGTATTCGATAATTGAGCATCGCTTGCGACGTTTCTCCGAAAACCTCGAAGTCCATCGACCGCTCTAAACAGTCGAGCAACAATGTGGTACCGGACCGCTGAGCACCAAGAATGTAGATGGTCGTGGCATTCGGTGAGTAATTATGAAATAGCCGCCAGAGCCTCTTTTTGTATGCCAGGCGATTTCGATCAAAAAAGGCAGCCATATCCCGCATATCTGCTCTACCTATTCCTTAAGTTGCTAGCCCGTCACTCTAGCTTCGACAGCTGCCGGCATGTCGCTCGGCGAAATCGGGAAGACACGCCCCCCGAGCACTCACATATGAACTCATCAACACTATCCGTCTGCGTCCATTCATCGGCCTTGTGGTAGCGACTGAGTTAACCCCCGCCCCCAACAAACTCTGTACTGGCACGCGGCGACACGCCCCAACCGTCACGCAAAGTGTCAGTCGCGTCCGGTTGACAATCGAACCGACTCGGAGGTCGGTTCAAGATAGCCGAACTTTGACAAATCGACAGCGAGATATTGCTGCAGCTTCAGGTTGTCCGACCGGAAACACTGCAGAAGGGAGTTGCGGCGCTCTGCAGTTAGCAGTACCGAGGCTCCTCGTGAAAACTGAGCCAAAACAATATGATCCAAGGCACGTAAAACGCGAACCAGATTCCGGTAGACGAAGAGCGGCACCCTGCCTTTCGGCGGGGAGCCAGCTATGCTCGGAGTCTGAATTAGCCAACGATTTACATGCCGAAGAAGAAGCATTCCAGAATAGGACAACGATTTCCGCACACTCAGAAAGCCCTTCTTGATGACAATCGGATCTCCCAAGGCCAGGAACTTGAAGAGTTCGCGCTCGGTCTCAGCCGTATGCCTCAGCAACTGCTCCTGAGCAATTACGTGCAATTGCGCGTCCGGATAAGCACTTCTCAGGATCTGAATTATTTCGAAGTAGAAGTTCTGGAAATATCGGTTCCCTTCGCCGGACTCGCCCATCAACGCAAAAACGAACTTGTCAAAATCGCTTTTCCCACCTGCTAGCAAATACTCCGAGTATCGGGACAGCAGCAGAGAGGGCTGATTTCGAACAACTAAGAGTATCTTTGCTTTCGGTATCAGGGCCGCAATACG
>JAPLUP010000357.1 GCA_026397575.1 Candidatus Zixiibacteriota bacterium | reverse complement strand
ATGGTCGATGTCGCCCGTTACTTCCTGCAATTCCTGGTGTCGGAATCGTGTGGCAAATGCGTCCCCTGCCGCGAGGGGCTTTATCAGTTGCACAAGCTGACGATCAATATCTGCGAGGGCAACGGCACGGAAGCTGACATTGAAAAGATGGAAAAGCTCTCGCAGCAGGTCGTAGTTGGATCATTGTGCGGGTTGGGAAAATCGGGACCGAATCCGCTGCTGTCGACGATCAAGTACTATCGTGATGAATACCTTGCCCATATACGCGACCAGAAATGCCCCGCCGGCGTCTGTCGGAATCTGATCACCTACCGGGTGATCCCCGAATTGTGCACCGGCTGTCTGGCGTGCATTACCGCTTGTGCCTATCATGCGATCACCGGCCAAAAAAAGGAGCCGCATGTTATCAATCAGGACCTCTGCGAGAAGTGTGGCGCCTGCGTGGCTGTCTGCAAGCATGATGCGATCGAGGTATCGTAGGAGAAACCCATGATTACTGTGACGATAAATGGAAAACTGGCGCGCGCCAAAGAAGGCGAGATGCTTCTGGTCGTGCTGCGGCGAGAAAAAATCGACATTCCGGCACTCTGCCACCATGAGGCGGTAGAACCCTATGGCGCTTGTCGGCTCTGTATGGTGGAGATCACGAAGAAAGAGTGGGATGGCTGGAAGAACATGGTCACCTCCTGTCTCTACCCGGCAGCAGATGGCCTGATCATTCAGACGCACACGACTGATCTAATCGAACTTCGCAAAACGATCCTCGATCTCTATCTTGCTCGTTGCCCCAATACGCCGGAAATTCAAGAACTGGCCGCACAGTATGGCGTCAACCAAACCAGTTACGAGCAAGTTGCCGACCCGAATGATTGCATTCTCTGCGGGCTCTGCACACGCATCTGTGACCGCATGGGGTTCAGCGCGATTTCGGCGGTTAATCGCGGACATGGCAGAGAGATTGCCCCACCGTTGAAAGAAGCCCCTCCTGATTGTGTTGGCTGCCTGGCCTGCGCTCTCAATTGCCCGACGAACTATATCAAGTACACAGATATCGGACACATACGCGAAATCTGGGGACGGAAATTTGAACTGCTTCGCGACGCCAGAACCGGCCAGCCGACAATTGCAAGAGAATTTGCCGAGTACCTGAGCAAGCATCGTAACATCCGGCAGGATTATTTCGAACAAAATGACGAATCGCATCGCAAGGAAACGGCATTGGGTCTCGGAAAGATCGCCATCTGGAGTCGGGAGGTGCCGCAATGAACTCGCGCTTCATCGTCACTCCGATTCTCTGCACCGGTTGCCGCACCTGCGAGCTTGCCTGCTCGTTTACCCATGCTAAGGATGGCAAAGTCGGACGGAGCCGCATCTATCCACTTGATGGCGGATTCAAAGACCTCTATGTGCCGGTAGTCTGCCTGCAATGTGAAGACCCGGCCTGCGTCAAGTCATGTCTGGTGGATGCGATTTACTTCAATGAAAATACCGGCGCGTACGAGATCAATACGGAAATTTGCGTGCGTTGCATGGCCTGTGTTGCAGCCTGCCCATTCGGTTGTTCGCTATTCGACACACAGCAGAATCTCGTTATCAAGTGCGATCTCTGCGGTGGCGACCCGGTCTGCGCGCATTTCTGCCCAACGAAGGCGCTGACGTACAAACCAATCGCGATATAGGACGGCTTGCAGTTGAAGGAAATTTTGCTTATAGCGTTTGTCCAATAAGATTCGTTGTAATTTCGTTGTTAGATTCTGTCGAAGAAGTGTATAAACGTTAGGATGCGGATACGGGAAGAGAACAAATCACTTGGTTCGATCAGGGACTTGACGCTCCCTGGATAACGTGCCACAAAGACAAGTCGGAGGCATTTTGTGACTGACATTGTGCTCAAGAATAAGCCGTTGGTGGAGGCGATTTTTGAACTCCGCTGGAATCTCGAAAACAGAGAGGGCACCGAAGTTGATCCTCAGTACAAGTTGTTGGTCGGCAGGATCTTCGACAGAATCAGTGGTGACTATCCAGATCATGTGTCGTTACCGGCTGCTACGATGCCTGATGAATTCGTAGCGTATGTAGTGCAACACCAATTCCGCTCACATGACACTGTGTGGCCTCTGGTTCAGCTAGGACCTGGAGTCATCACTCTGAATGAAACTCAGACGTACGTCTGGTCCGACTTTCGTGAACGCATCGAGAAGCTGCTCAAAGCTCTGATCGAATCGTATCCTGATGCTGACAAAGGCCTGCGTTTCAATAGGATATTGCTCCGTTATATTGACGCAGTCGACTTCGATTACGAACGCGAGGATGTTTTCGCTTTTCTACTGTCTCATCTCAAGGCTGGGGTGGATCTGCACGAAGGTCTATTTGAAGGTACAGGTGTACCCAAAAGCCCAATTGTGATAAATATGGGTTTTTCGTTTCCAAGCACAAAACCCAAGGGAGCAGCAAGCCTGCGGTTTTTCAAAGGTGAGCGGGACAATGAGCCTGCGTTGCTCTGGGAAACGCACATACAGACTTCAGGAGATGACGTCCCAGCCGGTTGGGAATCGATCTTGACATGGCTCGACGAAGCGCATAAGCTGACACACGAGTGGTTCTTCAAAATGATAGATGGACCGCTCTTGGAGAAGTTCAAATGACTCCTACTACAGTTAAAGTCGATCGCGTTGGTTTCCTGGGCTCGGGTGCAGAGTGGACGGCCGCCAGCACCTTTATTGATCCTTCCTTGTCTGGGAGACTGGCTACGCTCACACCTCTGTCCTCAGGCACATACTCTTGGTGGCGGACACGATGGCCGCAGCAGCAGCAAATCTATCGCTTAGATTCTCAGTCTGTTCATCCTCGTCGAGAGATTGATACTGCCTCGACAATATTCTCTTTTGTTAGTGAGCTCTTGGATCCGTCGAGGTTGAGTGATGAGGCTATCTTCAGCAGCTTAGTCAATACGGATCTGACATACAGGTCGCAACCGAGACATCGACGAAAGGCGATTTTCATGGTAGTGGGGCGCCGAAGAGGCAGACCATCCTCTTCAGGGATCATCAATTTCGAGGAATAACTTGTGAGCGAGTATTCGCAATATCCTTGGTATGCCGTCGTCCCATCCACGATGAAGCTGGTGCAAGGGGATTTGGTGCTTTCCTGCCCCATCTTTGTTCCTTCTGACCCGAGTACAGTTGGTGAAGACGTCATTCCTGGTGAAATCGTAGACTATGATGTTATTGTTATGAGTCAGAGTTGCGATCTTGAATATAATAAGATTGAGCTTGTGTTAGTATGCCCTGTGCATACGCTGGACGAGTTTGCTGAGGAGAATCCCGCGTACCGTGATCCAAATCAGAAGGAGGCCATCAGAAGGGGCTACGTGGCGGGGTTGCACTTGTTGAATCAATGCGCGCACAGTAGTTTCGAAAGCAAGTTCCTGGTTGTCGATTTCAGAAACGTTTACGGGGTGCAGTACGGTTTTCTCAAGGAATTTGTGGCGAAGGCAGGTGATCGAGTGCGCCTCCTTCCTCCCTACCGCGAACACCTATCTCAGTCCTTCGCACGCTTCTTCATGCGCGTCGGGCTGCCTCTGGACATCCCTCCATTCAACGGGAAGAAAACCAACTGAGTCAAATCAGCGTGGATAGCTGAACAACACTCACCGAACATCTACCCGCATCGACATATCCAGCCAGTCAGCGGAATGGGTGATGGCGCCGACAGAGATGAAGTCAATGCCGGTTTCGGCGTAGGCGCGAACATTGTCAAGCTTCATGTTGCCTGACGCCTCGATTTCCATTTCAGGTTTAACACCACGGATGATCTGCACCGCTTTGGCGCAATCCAAAACGGTGAAGTTGTCAAGCATGATCCTATCTACTGGCAGATGCACCGCCTGCTGGACCTCTTCAAACGTCCGGGTCTCGACTTCGATCTTGAGGTTAGCAAGTCCCTGGCGTGTCTTGTATTCAACGGCGCGTTGGATCGCTTGTTCGACCGATCCGGTCGCGTCAACATGATTGTTCTTGATCAAAATCATATCGAAAAGGCCAAGGCGATGATTAAAGCCGCCACCAGAAGCCACCGCGCGTTTCTCCAGCAGCCGCAAACCCGGCATCGTCTTGCGTGTGTCGAGTATCCGGCAGGGCGTGTGGCAGACTTGCTTAACAAATCGCGAAGTAAGTGTGGCGATTCCCGAAAGATGCATCAGGAAATTGAGCGCCGTTCGTTCGCCGGTCAAAAGCGCTGCGAGAGCCCCCTTGACAGCAATCACTTCCTGTCCCCGAGTGATTGGCGAGCCCTCGAAAAGCTCGGTGACAAATTCCGATTCGGGGTCCAGTTGGTAGAAGACCAGAGCGGCGGCATCAAGCCCCGAGATCACACCATCCTGTTTGGCAACAATCACGGCATGCCCACGGACATCTGGGCGCACTGTTGACATAGTTGTGATATCACCATCCTCCACGTCTTCGGTCATGGCGCGGTCGACGATGTCGATCAGATACTCGGATGAGACATCCATAATGGCAGCTTATAGATTTCAATATCTGCTGTCAACAAGCATTATGCGCCTAATCCCTTTGTTGTTGACTTGGTCGCACCCGCGCAATACCATCAATGCCAATGAAAGCGCAATCATTGAGTTGGGTAGAAGTTGACGCCGCCGCGCTGGAGCAGAATGTTGTAGCAATTCGGTCGAATCTTGCTCCCGGTTGTGGGATGGTGCCGGTGGTCAAGGCTAATGCTTACGGACACGGCTATCTGCAGATCGCCCGGTTGTTGGACGGCAAGCAGTTTCCTTACATCGGTGTGCATAACCTTGAAGAAGCGTTGACGCTTCGCGAAGG
>JAPLUP010000109.1 GCA_026397575.1 Candidatus Zixiibacteriota bacterium | reverse complement strand
GCCCAACTGACGATCATGATCGTGCCGACGATCATGCCGACAACGACAATCGCTGCCAGCAGTATCTGGCTGGGCGCCATCCTGCCCACCACACCATAGAAATGTTCGAACAGCCTCTTCATTGCATCCATGCTCCGAGGTTAAAATGCTTAGACCGACATGCGAATAATCTGCTGATATGAGTCAAGCAACTTGTTGCGAATCTCCATTAGCAATTCAAACGCCACCGACGCCTCTTCCACCGCGATCATCACCTGATGAACGTCGGTGATATCGCCCTTCAGAAAGCTCGTTTCGGTATCAGCGGCCTTGGTCTGCAAATCGTTGACCGACTGCACAAACTTGCTGAGGGTGTCTTTGAAATTCTCGTTGCTGACTTCCGGCTTGAGAACCGGCGTTGCCGTCGGCAGCGAAATCTCCTGTGGCAGGGTGTTGATGGAAATTGGCCTGATTGACTTTCATCTCTACTCCCAACTATATGTCCAGTGCCTTACTCGTCATCGTCTTGGTGGTCTGCAGCGCTGAGATGTTGGCTTCGTAAGCCCGTGAGGCGGTCATCATTTCCACCATCTCAATCAGCGGATCAACGTTCGGCATCGCCACGAAACCGTCCTCATCCGCATCCGGGTGCGATGGATCGTAGATCATGCGTGGTTGCTCGTTGCGATCAACATACTCTTCGCTCGTTGCCTGCGCGATGTTCTCTACCTTGTTAAGCGAAACCGTATTTTGCGAAAGATGATGGTTATCGGTCTGGCTCAATTCGACCCGAGCCGCCTGTAGATTCTTTGCGAACGGTTCGGCAGTGGGCTTGGCGCTGATCTGCAGCACCTTCTTCTGGTATGGCTTCCCTGCATCGGTCTTGGTGGTTTCCGCATTCGCGAGATTTTCCGCCGCAATGTTCATCTTGCGACGAAATACCGACAGACCGGATCCGGAAATCTTCAGTGATGAAAACAGATTACTCATGATCTACCTATTCCCTCCCTCTGATTGCCGCCTTGAGTCCCTTAAATTTGCGTGACAACATCTCGGCGCCATAGTCAAAGACGAGTTGGTTTTGGGCCAAGTCCGCCATTTCCTCATCTATATCCACCGAATTGACTCCGGTGGAGTTCTCAGTCTGCTTGATCTGCTTGATTTTGGGAGGACCGCCCGGCGTGTTACCCAGAGGAATGTGATGCGGATCGGTCACCGAGGAAGCGATCTTGGGTTTAGCGATTGCCTTCTTCAGTTCTTTATCGAAATCGATTTCCTTTTTCTGGTACCCGGAGGTATTGGCATTGGCGACATTGGACGCAATCAGCTTGTGCTTTAGCGCCGACAAATCGGCCAGCTTCCCATAGGCGGGAATCAGCCCTGAGTCAAAGATCGCCTTCTGTAACATGTTTCCCATAACGTGCAATTCTCCACTTGAAGCAATACAAGAGGCGTGCCGAACGTTTCGATTTGATCCAATTGATTGAGTGACAGGAGAATAGAACGCCAGCAGGAGGTCGGTTATCCTTAAGGCGCGGAATTATCTTCCAAGGTGGCTTGAAAATAGTTCTCGCCCAATCCACCGAACTCGCCGGCTGTGTCGGCAGGCATTGGCTCGTACTTTGATAGATTGTCCGTCAGAACGACGATATCTACACGGCGATTTTGGGCTCGGTTCCCGTCTGAAGTGTTTGGCGCCAGCGGACGGTATTCTCCGAACCCCAGGGCAGAGAGCCGTTCGGGCGAGAATTCATGCTTCTCGATGAGATAGCGCACTACCGACGTCGCGCGTGCCGATGATAGTTCCCAGTTCGATGGGAAACGGGTTGTTGTTATCGGCCGATCGTCGGTGTGTCCTTCCACACGGACCTGGTTTGGAAGGTTCATAATTTCCTTGGCAATCCTGTCCAGAACAGCGAGCGCTTCCGGTTTGAGCGTCGCTTGACCCGATTCAAACAACGCCGATTCGACGACATGAATCACCAGTCCGCGCTCGTTAATCTCCATCGAGATCGGCTCCGTTGCTGAAAAACCGTTCTGTCCAGCGACCGAATCCGCGCGCGTCACCGGAGCACCTTGCCCACCCATGCTGATTCGATTCTTACTCGTCCCGAGTGACGAACGCAAATGAAGTGCAACAGTCTTCAGTCGTCCGACCTTCAGCACTCCCGATCCCAGATCAGACTCGCCGGCGGACGCCTGACCTTTGTCTTCACTGGAATGAAAAGCGCCCTGTAAGTGCTCGCTCATCCTACCGAATTTCTTTGCATCAATGCGCGACATGGAATACATAACCACGAAAAACGCCAACAGGAGCGTGATCAAATCGGAGTAGGTTAACAACCAGCGACCCGTGTCCTCGCTGTCTTCAACAAACTTGCGTCGCGCCATTGTTCAAATCCTCGGTCGTTCCGGTGGGTTGACGAATGACATCAATCGCGTGCGAATCATTCTCGGGTTTTCGCCCGACTGAATCGCCACGACCCCTTCCGTTACCAGTTCCAGATTCGTCATCTCGTCGATGTGACGGTGCCGTAATTTGTCTCCGATAGGCAGATAGAACAGGTTGGCCATGCAAACACCCCAGAGCGTTGCGATGAACGCCGAAGCAATGCCTGCTGCCATTCGTGAAGTGTCCGTGGTGCTCGATAGCGTTTGAATAAGACCAAGCACGGTTCCGATGATGCCCAGGGTAGGCGAAAAACCACCGAGTTTCTTGAAAAGCTCGATTCCGCGCCGATGACGGTCTTCGACATACGAGATTTCCGTTTCCAGAATCTGGCGCAATTCCGTGACTTCGGTGCCGTCAACCACGAGTTGGAGCGCTTTTCGGAAAAACGGGCTGGGCGTATCTTGTATATGCTTTTCCAGACCCAGAATTCCGTCACGTCGTGCCTTCTCAGCCATCCAGACAACCTGATCGATAGTGGCGATAGCATCAATGGTTTTGCCAAAAAGCGCGATTCGCAGATAGGTCGGAATCGCCATCACCGTGTTGATGGATGTCGTGATCATGCCCGCACCGAGAGTGCCAAAGACAACGATCATGATGGCCGGTACTTGGAATATCGATCCGAGCCTGCCACCCTCCATCAGGAAGGAGACGAGAACTGCGCCGATACCGACAATTAGTCCGGCTATGGTGGCAATATCTAAAGCCATTTCATCTGCATTTCACTATCGGCAGGCAGAGTGCTGTTTCAAAACAACAACCTCGTTGCTCAGCGGGGACACCCACCTGCTCCCTCAAAGTATCGGCAGCACAACGAAATACTTGAAACACTGAAACAGACGCCGCCAACAAGCAGGTACTGACCATGCGCTTTGCCCCCCGTCAATTGATTCAGATCGAAACGGCGTTGTACCGTCGCCCAAACCCCACCAGTGGCCCCTTGGACACGTCAACGCTTTGGCAAACAGGGGCAGCGTCATGCTTGGAGCAGAACACGTTTGCCCGGTTTTCTGCGAATTCGCGTTCGGCTTTTTGCAAAACCTGACGAATAATTCAGAGTGACGATAGTAGTTTCATGAAGGATAAGGACTACGCATGTTCGCAATAATCGGAATCTTTGTAGTTTTCGGCGGAATCATCGGCGGGTACATGATGGAGGGCGGGCCGTTGATGGTATTGTTCCAGCCGGCAGAATTCGTCATTATGATCGGGGCGACCGTCGGCTCCATTCTCATCAGTACGCCTTTGTCGACTCTCAAGAAGATGGCGACGCAGGTTCCGATGATTCTCGGCGCGGGACCGTCAAAGAAGCTCTTCGTCGACCTGCTCGTCATGATGTATGAGATCTTCAACGTCGCGCGCAAGGACGGTCTGGTTGGATTGGAAACGCACATTGAGAGGCCACATGATTCAGCAATCCTGAAGAAGTACCCCGGCTTCCTCAAAGACCATCATGCCGTTCATTTCTTCTCCTATTCGATGCGCGTGATCATCACGGGAGCAATCTCCGCAACCGACCTGCAATCGCTGATGGAACTCGATCTTGAGAAGCATCACGGCGAAGAGATCTAGCCCGC
>JAPLUP010000449.1 GCA_026397575.1 Candidatus Zixiibacteriota bacterium | reverse complement strand
GCTTCTACCGCTATCTTGCCAAACACGAATTGCACGGCACAAAGTTGATGCTGCGACCGCTCGCGGCAATGATTCTCTCTGTTAGCGCCGTGCTGCGCGTGATATATCGTGAAGCAGTTTCAGCAGTTACCTAAATGCAATCAGTCGCGTTCTGATCTTCTCCGAGCACTCCGTCACTTCATAAGACACATCTTGATTATCTTGCTGCGGTCATCTAATTGCAGTTTCGCAAAGTAGATTCCCGAACTGACCGGCTGACCGGCGTCGCTTGAACCGTCCCACTCAACCTGATGGCGTCCTGCTGTCACTTGGCTCTGCATTGCGGTGCTTACTTTCTCGCCGAGGACATTGTATATCTCCAACGTCACTGTTGCCGGTCGATCAACCTGGAAAGTAATTGCCGTCGTCGGGTTGAATGGATTCGGGTAGTTCTGATACAGTGCAAACTGTTTCGGAATCGCCACGTCGTCATCGATTTCCAGTACCAGTTGCGGATTTAGCTGTTTGGTCACGGTGGCGAAACCGTCTTTGTGAGCAAAGACCGTGAACGTGTCGGCAAAATTGTATTCAATCGGAATCATCGCAATGCCGTTTCCGCCAGTCTGCAATTGTGCCACGATCGAATCACCATTCATCACCGTGATCAGCGCTCGTGCCAATGGCAACGAATCCGCCTTGACGATGACCTCGAATCCGATAGCGCCATCTGGTAACGTCTCGGGTACCGACAATGCCAGCGCGCGTGGCGCGTTTATCCAGATCTTCATCTCAGGATCGCCGTTGAAATTCAGGCCGTAGCACTCATCCCGGTAATACGTTGACTGCAACTTGGCATAACGCAGCGCCTCTGCCGGATTGTTGTTGACGTTGTACAGGTAATCAAGAAACGCCTGCTCAATCTGCCACGATGTCGCCACCCAACCCCAGCGCGAATAGCCGACGAACGCAACCGCGCCTCCGTCTGGCTTTGCCAGGAAGGCGGTCACCACCGACGGGTTCGCTGATGGGAACGGCGGCGTATCCATATCAAAGGCGCCATTGTTGCAGCCGATCGAATAAACGAGACCCGGCATACCGTTAGCTGGAATATTCGGAAGAAATCCATGTGTGTCATCCTCGCCGGTCGCCGTTAGGACGAATGACTTCGGCCATTGATTGTAGCGATTCGACCGGATCACCCAGCCGTCCAAGCGACCGTGGATCAGCAGTGACACAATTCCCCAGCCTTCCGATAACTTGGTGATCGACGAACCTGCCAGTGGGTAAGGTGGATCGTCCGCGACACCGGTCGGCGCTTCAATCAGATCAATTGTGTCAGATGCCACATACACCGGCAATGACTGTGCCAATAACACATGCTCGCCTACGCCGCTGTAATCACGCATCTGGTCGGCAGCGATAAAGATTGACCTGTTCAGATAGGCATAATCACCATCGTTCGGATTTTGTTCATACTTGATCAATTTGGATACGTAGGCAGTCACCTGTTCCGGCGTGCAGACAGGCAGACGCC